>JBBILJ010000054.1:2274-6618 GCA_037444945.1 Microcaldota archaeon
GCGATAAATGTTATTGGTGCAGGCTTAACGAAAACGAAAATCTTTACTCACACGATGAGTGTAAGTGCGGAAACTTGAAGTGGGAATACCAAGAAAAATGCGGCACCTGCAAAAGAAAAGAAAACTTTGATGTGTGCGCTTGCGGGAGAAAAAAACACAAGAAAAACCCAGTCTGCAGTTATTGTAAGTATAGAGGCAGTGGCAGACCCAAAGACGAGGCGTGGAAAGAAAACAACCCGGACTACGATTACTTCAAAAAACTAAGACAACGCAAAAAAGAATTACGCAGAGGACACCGCCAACTGTAAACTACCCGCGGCTGGGAGATTTGATGACGAACTGGAAAAGCGCACTCGCCAAAAACGAAATGCCCGCAAACTACTTTCTTTTGCGCGACAACCCTTACGCGCGAGCCCTCAACATCGTTGAAAGCCACATGGCGCGAGCCACCTACGAGCACCACACGCGCGGCATCACGCGCGAATACCCCCCAGACCCCATCTACGAAGGAGCCTTGTTTCGAGGGCAACCCGGCGTCGACTTAACCGCGAAAGGCGAACTCAAGCACGAGTGGTGGCTCACGGAAGCACTCGGAAAAATCGTTTTACCGTGGCGCATGCCTCACAAGTGAAAAAAACTAAATGGCGACTCAATACCCATTAGCCCCGATTCACGTCTACTTAGACCCCCAAGACCTAAGGACGGAACTCTACAATTTACGCAACCAAACTCGAAAACTCGACTACGTCATTTGGAACAACCGCAAAGAAATCAACGACTTACTCATCGAAGTCAAGAAATGGGAAGCCCTCCACTACCTCGTCCGCGACTTTAGCCTAGACCTCGCCAAAGACGAAGAAGCCCTCTACCAAGTCTCCATGATTCTACGCGGGCAACGCAAAGGTTACGCCGTCGAAAACAAAATCCTCGAAAGCGAACTCTACGGCCTCTACGAATCCATCGACCCCCTAATCGAAACCAAAGCAAAAATCCAGTCCGGCAACGAAGTCTCCGTCAGCATGGAACTCCTCCAAGGCGTCATTAACGCGCTCGCCGAATCCAAACAAGCCATCAAAGACATCCTGCCCGAACGCAAACAAATCAACCCCCTAACGCCCCCAGAAACCTCTAAAACCGCGCCAACCGCTACACAACCCGCCGCCGGTGGAACGCCATGACACCCCAAGAAGCCAACGAGTTAATGATTCAACTCAACCACGCCCGCGAAGAGTTCGCCAACAAAGAAATCCTCGCGACCGCCATCTCACACCAAAAACTCACCATCCTCGACAAACTCGAACTCCAAAAAAACGTCACGAAAGCCTTAACGGCGGACGTCGCCGCCCGACAACAAGCCTTCCAAAACAAGTACGTCGAATTCCTCGACCTCAAAAAAGAATTGCGGTGGGAAGCCGGCGAAAACCTGCGCCGCCTCATTCACGTTAAGGAACTCCAAAAGAATTACGCTCAACTCCGCGCCCTCGTTGACGAGCGCTTAACTTTTGAAGCCACAGACAAAGCCTTACTCAAAGCGCGTGACGCCCGCAAAATCCTCGCCGATTAACCATGTTTTATCGTTACACGATTCGAGGGAAAGCCGTTTCCGGCAACCAAACCATTAACTTCATTTTTACGCACGCCAGCGAAAACCGCCTCAAAAAAGAACAAATAGAAGAGTTCGCCAAAGAACTAACCGGCGACCAAAAAACCACGATTCAAGAAACCGAGTGGAGCATCGACGCCGAAGAACCAAAAACCCAAACCCTACTCGAATACAAGAAAGCCACAAGTGAACTAAAAAATGCAGGTTGACTCATGCGAGTACAAGGACGCGCTCGTCTGCACGTTTAAGCACGAAAAAACAGAAAGCGTCGATTTAACGACGCCCGGAAGCGCGCTGCGCGTCCACCCCCTCCTTTTCGTGCAACCCTAGCCGAAGCGTTTTAGTTTCTCGAACAACGCCAGCGTCGCGTACAAGTCAATCGCGTTATGCAGCAAGACGCCCGCCCACTCAATCGGCGAAGCGTCCCCCTTCTTCCCGAGCAACGCGCACTCAAACGCTGAAACGGGGGCGCGCGGAACATAAATCCCGTACTTCGCGCACACCGCGTCCTTCCCGAGCCTGTGATGCAAGTCTTCCGGTGAATCCCCCGGCCGCGCGAACTTCGCCCAAACAATCGGCGCCAAGTCAAGGTGGCTAAAACCAGCCTCTAAAAGCAAGCCGTTTTTAGCGTAGCGTTTGGAGAGGAAGGGCAAATCAAAATTAGTGCCGTTAAAAGTTACGAGGCGCAACTCCTCCCCCTTTACGGCGAGTAGCGTTAACCAATCGTTAAAATCCCTTAAAATGTCTTTTTCCTTGCCGTAGAATTGGCGTACGCCGTCCCGATACAAGACGCCAATAACGCTAATCGCGTCCTGTTCCGAGTTCAAGCCGTGCGTCTCCAAATCAAAAAACAAATCCATTTTTTATTTTTCACCTGATACGATGAGTTTTTTGGTGCTCCTCTAGTTTTTCGAGCGAATCAAAAGAGCGCCCGCAATACCAGCAAAGAATGTCGCGAAAACCCATTTAGCAGTCCTCAAAAGCCTTTCCCGGCGAACCCGACTTAAAGAAACTCGTCGGCCCTTCCACGCAAGCCCCAACCAGCCTCCCGAAAGCCTCGCTGAAACCGATTCCCTCCTCACGCGCTTGAAGAAAAGTCTTCACGACGAGTGATAAAACAACGAGAAGAATAGCGAGCCACAACGGCACAAAACCAAAAAGAAAACTCAAGAAAATTAACGGAATCACGACGCGCAAAAACATCTATTTCATCGCCTCAAAATCAACGGGATACCTTACCTTGAAGTGTTCAGCGCAATAATACCTCTTCCTACCATACAGCAACTTGTAAAACTTTGCTTCACGATGACAACCCGCTTCCGAGCAAGGCGAACCATCCTCACCGCAGCGACCACAATCTTCGAGCAGGATGGAGCCGGCTTTTTTGAGTGCGGAAAGGTTGTTTTTAATGGATTCAAACAAAGGCTTACTTACCTTTTTTCTCTTTTTGGGGCGCGTAAAATTTTTGCGCGAGGCCCTCGATTTCGCTGCTTACTTCTTGACGCATCGAGCGCAAACCATCAATCACGAGGCAAACTTGAGAAGCGTCCGCGTAGCGTAATTGCCGGACGGCTTGAATGAATTGGTACGCGTACTCCGCCGCGGAACTAAAAGCTTCGGCTTTCACAGGATTTTTTTGGCGCGCATACTTTTCGGCTGATTCCTGCAAGTGAACGTAAACAGAACCAAGATGCTTTTCCGCGCAGTGATACTCCCCACTCGAGTCGCGCGCCTTCTTGTTGTCGTGCTCTTCGCTTTTAATCCGGTTTTTGCCGAGCGTTGAAATCAAGTGTTCTTCGGTCGCGTACAAGTTGAAGGCCGCCAAGTCAAGTTCCTGCATTAACGCTTCCTCATAAACCATTTTTGAATCACCTAAAGAAGAGGATCGCGAAAGCAATCGTTAGGACCGCGAACTCGAACACAACCACGTTCACGAGGCTGCTCGGCGGCGTTAAGCCTTTCGCCGCGTAATCCGCCTTGATGTAGTTAATGACTTTACCGGCGAGCTCGCGTAACCCCATGCCGAGAACGAGTAACGAAGCGGGTAGCGGGACGAGGTTAAAGTAAATCCCGATTAGGGGCGTTACGAGGAGCGTTGAGCATAAGGGGCAGAGGGGTGAAGGAATTTTGAGTAGGCGTAGCGAGGCGAGCGCCAAGTAGACGCCGAATAAAGAAGCAAAAAACAAGGCGACGTTAAGCCAGTCAAGCATAACTAAAGAAGACGAAACTAGAGTATTTAAAGAGAGGGATTTGGGCAGAGCAAAGGAGAGCGCCCGAGCTCTGCCCACTTTAATTCTCTTTTTTTTAGAGCTCGGGTACTCTACTTGCTAAGCTTGCTCGCAATGCGAAGCTTGCTCGCAATGCACTTGTTGCGCGCAGACTCAGCGAAGACGTTGGGACGAGAACCACTCACGCCCGCACAAGCCTTCGACGCGGCTGTGAACGCGAGTTTGTACTCTTCCTTTCCGCCTTGTTTGTTGTACCCGCTCGGGAAGAAGCGGCCACCAGACTGCTTCATCACGACGGGGATGCCGAGTACGGCTCCTTTCAGGGCCATCTCTAAATCACCTAGGTTTTTACTCCCCTCTTAGTGGAGGGTGTAGTTGGAAAAAATCTATTCGTGCTGTTTATTAATATTTTGCGGTAAATTTTTTTATCCAAAGATTTGTTCCCTTGTTTTTTCTCGGGCCGCGCTGCATTTCTCGTTTTATGCGGCGTAAGCGGGCGAGTTCTCGCGCACG
>JBBILJ010000055.1:0-1703 GCA_037444945.1 Microcaldota archaeon
TGAAGCATGGAAGAAAAAACCATTGCGACCGCAACAGGCAAGCGGCCGAATAAAGGCATCCCGAGCGCCGACGCCTTCTACCTGCCGCGGAAGGATTCGTTGGATGAGTTGTTAGGCAAGCAGGGCGCGATCCGCACCGCCACTCCCTGGCTGTTAGGAGACGTGTTGCAGTTCGTGTTCCCGCAAAAGCACCGCGAAAAGTACTACCTCACCGCCGTTTTACTCCTAACCGCCCTACAAGAAAACAAAGGCAAACTCTACTCCGACCAAGTCATCGACCTCGTCAAAAAAACCGGTGTCAGCAAAGCCACCTTCTACAACAAAGTCATCCCGCGCTTGGTACGAGTGGGAATGATCGAAAGAAACAGAACCCCCGGCCAACGCAAACTCACCCTCACTTGGAGTAACCAGTTCGCGCTCTACCTCGAGAAGATAGCGTTCGAGTGGAAGAGGCTGGAGCCGCGTTAAGAAGCCACAAACTCTGGAGCGATTTTTGTTCCAGTAAACCTTTTTATGCCGCTTCTTTCTCTTAACTCTTGGAGAGGTCTTTCTTTATGCAGACTCAGTCTTTTGTTTCGGAGTTCGAGTGGCTCGCCAGCCACGGCAAGCAAGCCGGCAAATTCGAAGGAAAATGGATCGCCGTCTTCCAAAACCGCATCATTGCTGCCGCCGACTCCCTCAAAAAACTACTCGCCGACCCCAGCGTAGCCAAAGTACGCGATTTCGCCCTCGTTACGCGCGTCCCAACCCAGCAAGACGCCCTCATTATCCCCCTCGGTCGGTGAGTCAAAGTGGCCACCTTCACTTTCCCTTACCGCAAAGACCACCACGACAACTACTACGCGGAAATCCCGATCCGCTTCGAACGTCCCTCCTTCACGAGAAACGTTAACACGACCGCCATCGTGGACTCGGGCGCCACGATTTCAATCTTCAAAGCCGAGTTCGGTGACGTCCTCGGCTTGCCCGTCGAACGAGTAAAAGCCGAACAAATCAGCGGAATCGGCGGTTCCATCACTGCCTCCCGCCACAACGTCCTCGCCAGCCAACAAAAATCCGCGATTAAGAACGAGTGAATCCTTAACCGCCAAACCCCGAGCAGAGAAAGCTCGCGCCGACGCGGAGTAACCAGTTCGCCCTGCACCTCGAGAAGGTTGCGTTTGAGTGGAAGAGGGTTAGGTCCGCGAAGGGGGTAAGCGAGTTTTCAATTTTTGCTAAGCATCGATGTGTTTCCACGCCTCGTCACTCAACGCCTCCCACACGGCGGTTTCTTTTCGGATAGCCGCCAACTCTTTTGGAGTGGGGCGGTAAAACAACCGTTTGAATTTCGAGTTTAGGACTGCGAGCAGGGCGGTTATCATGTCTGGGTCGTCCTCAGATGCAAAAAGTTACAGTTTTGCGTTTGGGTCTCCTTCCATGCCTAATGCCGCGTAATTTGCGGCCAGGGAGTCGAACGACGCTCGAATCAACGGGTCGGTGGAGTAAATGGCTTCGCCAATTGCGCGTTCGGATTTTCGATGGGAAGCTTCAATTGCTTCCTGAGCGGTTGAACCTTTGAGAAGGGAAATCGCCACCGTGTTTGACGCTTCTAGAATCGGGCGGGCGGTAGGGTCTTGAAGGGGGCGGGTTTCCATCTCGTTCTGCCGCGTCAGCCAAAACGGTTTCTGATAGCCGATGAATGCCTTGCACCCTTCTTGTACTGA
>JBBILJ010000055.1:1713-6547 GCA_037444945.1 Microcaldota archaeon
TCGCACGCTCGGATAAAAGTGATTGAACCGCTGAGCGAGTCGGTCGAAGACGCGGTCAAGACCGGCTCAAAGTTGTGACCGCAGAAGGCGTCCGCGTTGCCGTGGCCGTTGAGAAAAACGAAAACGGGCTTGATCTGCCTAAGCCGCGGAGCGATTTGACTAGGCAAAACGTTTTCTCCCCTTATGTCCGTGACGTCGAAGCCCTTTTCTGAAGCCAGTTTGATGATCGGCTCGGTCCACGCGTACAAGTAGTACGTTTGCGTGTCGTGCTTCGAGCGCGCGACGAAAACGCGTTTCACACAACCGCCTCTCGCGAGAGAGACGCGGCAATCTTCGGCATGAGGCGAATCGCGGCGATTTGCATTTCAATCGTAGCCTTACCGACTTCAGTCTGGCTTTTGACCTGCTCAATGAGCTCGCGCGGGGTAAAATCTCCGTAATTGCCGATTGAGAAGCTAATGTTCGCCGGTTTGGCGGAAAGCCGGGCGACGACCAGTTTGATGGTGTCCTGATCGTATTCCATACGCCGAAGCGCCCCTCTAACCCGCTCGATTTTAGAGGACTTTAATGGTCCTCAGCTGCTTAATAATCTTTCTAGCCTTTTCCGTCGAATTCGTCACTTCGAGATACGCCGCAGACCAACTAATCGGCTCGTCATCCACGACTGCAACAATTTCGTCGCGCAACGGCAACGGGACGGTCGCGAAAAGCTCGATGAAGCGGCTTCGAAGCGCCTCAAAATCGTCCTCCGCCATAAACAAAAACAACCGCCTCCCCGTTAAAAAGGATGCCGAAAAAACAAAGAAAAAGCGAGCAGCCCCCCGCTACGCCTCCCGCCGAAAGGCTTCATCGGTTCGCGAGGGGGACTTACAAACAACCAAAAGACGCCCCGGCCTTTAAAACCATGCGACTTTAAAAACCTAAAGCCCACGCGGAGTAACCAGTTCGCCCTGCGCCTCGAGAAGGTTGCGTTTGAGTGGAAGAGATTAGAACCGCGATAATTACGGGTTTTTGGGTAGAAAAGGCGTTGAATATATGGGGGAAGCGTTCCGGGGCGTGGTTATCGAAGAAAGCCTTGAGAATAAAGCAGTCTTAGGAAACATCAAAATCATTGACTGCAAGACAGAAAAAGTCACTAAAAAACACTGCACGCCCTGGGTAAAACAATGGACGCTATTGACGATACAAATTCCCGAACTCGAGGCAAACAAAATAGCCCAACAACTATCTCAAAGCCTCGACTCTAAGCACGCCTGGTACGCCGACTTCAAAAACAAGCACACCCACTACATCCTCTTCAGGAATAAAGTATTCAAAATAAACCGAACAAAAAAACAAGAATACCAAAACGCAACGAATTACGGCATAAGCATCGGGATTCCCAACCACCAAGTCGACTTCAACCCATTCGTGAAAAAATGGAAATGGACCAGATAAAAACACAGAAAAAAATCGCGTTCGAATGGAAAAGACTCGAACCCCGCTGAACGCGTCACTTATAGTGCGAGTAGATTTTTTGCGACCTCGTCAAGAGCCAGCATCTCTTTTCGGTCCATTTCGCCGATTTTGTGGTAGAGTCGTAGTTTGTCGATGGCGCGGAGCTGGAAAACGAGAGCAACGCTAGCCGCACTCAAGCCGTTCGTTTTGCTTGGAACGATTTTTTGCGTGTGAGGAAAACGCGCTGAATCCAAACTCGTCGTTAGGGGAATAATGACTGCGAGAGTTGCCGGGTCCGCGTCCGCCATAATAACGACGGGTCGTTTCCCGGCTTGTTCGCGACTCTCACTGTCCGGCAAGTTCGCGAGCCAAACCTCGCCTTTACGAACCGGTGGGTTGAGCATTTCTTTCCAATCAACCCGCTTTCTTCAAAGCCTCATCACTTAACGCGTCCCACGCAGCGGTTTCGCGCCGAATCGCTTCCAAGTCGGCGACCGTTGGCTTGAAGAACAATTGCTTGGATTTGGAGATGCCGACTGCGACCTGCGCTTCCGAATAAAACGGCTTGAGTTGCTTGAGGCGGCGTATCGCGTCGTCTTCGTCGAGCCCGCTCTCACTCGTCAAAAAGGTATAGGTGGAGACGATTTCAAGTTCAGAGGGAAGTAGGTCGATGACGCGCCTGAATTTTTGGATTCTTTCCTTCTCGGGAGCCGATAGGGGTATGCGAGGTTCGAGTTTGTCGAACTCCTTCTTGTTCGCGTAAAGACTCTTGGTTAGCGAGGGCGAGTACGGGCCGCGCAAATACAAGTTGTACTCAAAATTCATTTTTACGCCGAGTTTTTGCAGCAGATAAACCGTTTTTTGCAGAACGAGGCGATCCTGAAAGTGCTCGGCTTTCAAGCTAACGCCCAGTTCACGCATGCACGCGATTACTTTATTGAAATTGCCTTCCATTTCTACCCCGACTCCGTTTTTTCTGCCCACTTCTTCAACCAAGCGCGCACGCGATTCAGCGCTTCACGACCCTCGTTCGTTATCGCGTAACTATCGAGGGTCTTTCCTTCCACGCGTTCCACGTTTTTTTTCAAGTACCGCATTTTTTTCAGCGCTTCAAGATTCGCGTACAACACCCCGTCTTCCATTCGAAGGGAGGATTTCAGTTCGCGATAAAGCGCTCCGTCTTCCCCGAACGTTTCAAGCGCCGAAAGGAGTTCGAGTCGGGGTAGCGAAAATAACTTCGAGTTCAAGCTTCGCGCCTCACTCATCAAAGCAGAAAAAACCGGTTCCGGGGGGTGCGAAGCCATGGTTACCCTTTGGGGCGCGGGTTTATTAAACCTTTTCGATTTACTTTTAATCGAGAGAAAACTTAAAAACACTCTCTCGGAAAAGCGAGACGCACAATGAATTTAACGTCTCTTTCGGCTGGAACGGGTACGGCCGCCCTCGTCCTCGTGGGAGGCTTGCTCCTCCTCTCAGGCAGCGCGGCGGGCTGGATCGTGGTTTTTGCCGGCATCGGGCTCAGCGCCTTATGGGCGATTCGACTCCGGTAAACAAACCCAAACGGCACTCGGCCGTGACTCTGTTAGCCGTCAGCATGCGCGAAAGCGGTTCGTACTCGGCTTGGTGCCCCGAAGTTGACGTGGCGTCCCAAGGTGACTCCGTTGAGGAAGCGGTCGCCAACCTCAAGGAAGCCCTCGAACTGCATCTCGAAAGCCTTACCACTAACGAACTCGCCGAAATCCAAAAACGCGCCGGAACCCGCTTCACCACCACGATTGAGATACCCGTTCCCGCCTAAAAATCGGGGTGAATTTTGGTGTCGAACTATCGCTTAATCGAGCTTCTCGAAAACGAAGAAGACTTTCGTGAAGCAAAAAGAATTCTTGCAGAAATCGAAAGCGGGAAGCAACGCGTCTTCAGTCAAAGCGAATTTGAAAAAGCCACTGGCGTCAAACTCTAATTTTACTTTTCGCCGGCATTCGCGCCTAGAACCCTAGAGTGACTTCTTTCTAACCCCGGTGTTTTGCTTTCTTCGAATTGTTTTTTGATGGTTTCGGTGATTTGTCTTCGGGTGAGGGTTTTTGCGAGTTTTTGGTAGCGGGGTTGGTGGGCGTGGTTGGTGACGATGTAGTAGGCGTCGTCGTACGTTTTCATGACCTCGGTTTTTGCTTGGAGTTCGTCTTTGTTCCGGTTTTTTCCGGTTTCGATTTCGAGCGCCACGCACTTCCCTTGTTGGTTGATGAACACGATGTCGGGCCCGCCGGTGAGGCTCACGCGGACTTGATCCGTGTACTGGCGCAGCAAGGACACGATTTGGAGTACCAGCAGCGTGTGCGAGGGTGACTCTGGAGACTTGGGTTTGAGGAGGTAGTGGGCGGGCATGTTGTTTTCGAGGTCGACTCCGTTGGCGAGCGTGAAACCGTTCCGTAAAAGGAACATGGTTTCAACGTCGCTGAGTTCCTGGGGTTTATAGTAACCGTTTTCTAAGTCCCACTCTTGGTCCATTGCCCTGGTTTTTTTGTTTTCTTCGCGCGGTTGGGCCGTGGGTTTCTCGTTTTCTTCTTTGATTTTTTTGAGTTGCGCGGGTTTGGTGGTGATGAAGTCTTCTTCTTCTGGCATGCAGATGCTGCGGAACGGGATTTTGGCGTTTTCGACGAAGAGAATGCCGTGGCCGACTTCTGCCGTTACTAGGCGGTTTTTTTCTTGGGGGTTGAGTTTGAGGGCTGAAGCGATGTTGTCGATTTCCGCTGGGTCCTGACGGAGGATGAGTTTGAGGGCGGTGTTGGCGAGCATGGCGCTTCCCGCCTCATTCTTGGCGAGATCCCCTAATTCTTGGGTGATGATTTGCAGCGAGGTGTGGTATTTGCGCGCGGTCTTCGCGAACACTAAGAGGTATTCGGAGATGTTCGGGGTTCGGAGGAGTCGCCAGCCTTCGTCCACGATGATGACTTTGCGGTCGTCCATGTTTTCCTTCATTTTGTTAATCAAAAAATCGAGGATGATGAACATCGCTGGGGGCGCGACGGTTTGCATTTTGTCGATGAAGTAGGAGACGTCGAAGACGAGAAAATCCGAGTCTAAGTCGACTTGCGTTTGCTGATTGAAGCACTTGAGTGAGCCGGTCGTGTAGCTTTTGAATCGGTTGAGGAGGGCGATGGCGGTGTTTCGCGTTAAGCCGTCGCCGCGCTTGTCCTGCACTCTTTTTTGCAAGTAGTCGTACAAGTCTTGAAACGTTGGGGGTTTCTTGTTCGTGTTGTCGGTTAAGTCGTCAATGCCTTTGGCGTTGTAAATCGCGTACACCGCATCGTCGAGCAGCGCGCGTTGAGGTGGGGTTAAGGCGCCGCCGCTAATGATGGAGAAGAGGCTGTAGAGGGACTGAATTTTTTCGGTTAAGCGT
>JBBILJ010000056.1:0-5566 GCA_037444945.1 Microcaldota archaeon
CATGCACCCCCTTTCGCCCCCGACGTTTTTGGACGCGCACTGCCACCTCGAGCACGCGCTCTTCGAAAGTGGTAAGGACGCCGACGCCGCCATCATGCGCGCGAAGGCCGCCGGCGTGGGGTGCGCGATTCTCGCGGGCGGTCGCCTCGCGGACAACGCGCGTATCTTCGACCTTCAAACACGTCACCCCGGTTTTTTGCGCGCCGTGACTGGACTTTCCCCCCACTTCGTTCAAACCGAAGACCTCGCCTTCAGCCAGAAAAACCAAAACAAAATCCTCGGAATCGGCGAAATCGGCCTCGAATACCACCACGTCAAGGACGATGCCGCGCGCCGACTCCAACGCGACGCGTTCACCGCCCAACTGGATCTCGCCGAACGCCTGCGCCTGCCCGTCGTCGTGCACTGCCGTGACGCCTGGGATGACTGCCTCGCCGCCCTGCGCGACCGCGACCTGCGCGTCATGCTACATTTCTTCCTCGAACCCCACGTCCTGCCTTCCGCCCTCGCGGCGGGCTACCTTCTCTCTCTTCCCACGATTCACTCTAAGGAGCGCAAAAAAATCGCGCGCGACGCCCCCCTCGAATCCCTTGTTTGCGAGACGGATTCGCCGTATGGCTTGCTGCAGTCCGCTCCTCCTGGTGCGCTGCGCTCCGCGTTCGTGCGCAACGAGCCCGCGAACGTCCTCGAAGTCTACCGCGCTCTCGCTGAGGCGAAGAGAATGGATTTAAACGCGGTCCGCGATATCGTGTGGGGGAACGCGAACCGCTTCTTCGGCGCGCTGTAGCGCCGGCCGGTCCGCCGCCTCTTCGGCTCTACTTCCCCTTCATTGCTTCGATTCCCCGTTTCGGGGAGGTTGGTTTTTATGCCCGTGCTCGAGCGTTTGCGAAAAATCGTGAAGACGCAAAAAACGATTGCCGTTTTCGTGGATGGCCCCAACATGATTCGCAAGGAGCTCGGTATCGACCTCTCTAAAGTCAAAAAGCGCCTCGAAAAAATCGGGAAAGTCAAGGTGGCCCGCGTCTGTTTGGATCAGTACGCGTCCGACAAGTTGGTGGAAGCCGTCACGAATCAGGGCTTCGACGTCGTTATTGTGCCCAGTGACGTGGACGTCGCTCTCGCCGTGGACGCGAGCGAATTCATCTTCGATGAGGGCCGCGTGGATGTCGTTGCGCTCGTCACGCGCGACTCCGACTACAAGCCCCTTCTTGCCAAAGCCAAAGCGCACGGCAAGGATACCGTCGTCGTAGGATGTGAACCTGATTTTAGCAGTGCGCTGAAAAACACAGCCGACCTCGTCATTGACGCGCGCGAAGTTTCTCTCGAAAAAACCGAGAAACCGGACCGAGAGAGAGGCGAGCGAAGCGAGAAAAGCGACAAGAGCGAAAAGGGGGATCGGAGTGAGAAAGTCGAGAAGGCTGACAAGCCCAAGGCCGCCTTCTCGCCCGGCAAATCCGCGCCGGCAGTCAACCCCTAACCAACCCTTAAAAACGGCAAAACCCTTAGAGGGCGAGTGACTAATCCATGAATCTTCCCGCCGGCCGCGCCGTCAAAATCGGCATTGACGCGGCGAGCGTCGACTTTCCCGCTTTGGTGCGGGAGCTCTTCGGCAAACGCTTCTCGGGTTACCTCGCTCTCTCCCTTAAAGGTAGCCGCGGTCTCGAGGAAGGCGTCTTGATGTTTGACGCTGGCAAGATCGTGGCGTGCACGTACGAGTACTTCGCGCACGACAAGCGCGTCCTCGGCGAAAAAGCGTTCCCACGCATCCTCAACGCCGCGAATGCGCGCATCGGAGTCATTGATTTGTTTCAACTTACGGATGAGCAAGTCAAACTCGTCCTCGCCTTCAACGAGGCCGCCGTGTACCTGCCTAACGAGCGCGCCATGCTGCAATTCAAGACGACCGAGTTCTCGACCTC
The DNA here is from genome assembly GCA_037444945.1 of Microcaldota archaeon. Taxonomy (GTDB): domain Archaea; phylum Micrarchaeota; class Micrarchaeia; order Norongarragalinales; family JBBILJ01; genus JBBILJ01. The sequence continues at coordinate 1,920 of JBBILJ010000056.1, forward strand.
TTTCGAGGACGAAGTCGCCACCGTCCCCGCCGCTGCCGCGCCCGCGAAAACCGAGCTCATGAAAAAGTTCGGCATCACGGAAATGAAGAAAGAAACCGAAACCAAGGCCGGCGCCGACGACCTCATGAAGAAACTCCTCGAAAACCAGAAAACCGAATGACGCGCACACCGCTTTTCCCTTCCCCCGATCAACTCCCCCGAACAACCGTTCCCTTTAAGTTTTCGTCGGCAAGACGACTGTCGCCCTCAATCTTGCGCTTTATCTCGCCGCTGCTGGCAAGCGCGTCACTATCGTGGACGCCGACATCGCGATGGCGAACATCGGCATTCTCCTCGGCGTCGAGCGCACCCCTATCACGCTCCACAACGTCTTGATGGGGGAGAATGACGTGCGCGACGCGGTGTACGAGGGGCCGAACAAGGTGCGCTTCGTGCCCGCCTCGCTTTCATTGGACCGCTACAAGAAAGTCGACTTCGAAAAACTCGCCGCCGCCGTTCGCATCCTTGAGCCCCTTAACGACTACGTCATCATTGACTGCCCGCCGGGTCTGGGCGCTGACGCGGAAGCCGCCCTCAAGTCCGCCGAACGCGCGTTGCTCGTCCTCACGCCGGACCCGTCGAGTTTGGCGGACGCTCTCAAAATCCGTACTCTTCTCGAGCGCAACGGCACCAAGGTCGTCGGTATCGTGAAAAATATGGTGCGCGGCGAAAAGAGCGAGATTACGAATGCTGACATCGAGAACGTGGTGGGCGGCAAAGTCATCGCCGAACTCCCCGAAGACCCCGAAGTTCGTAAAGCCACCGCGCTCCAAATTCCTGTCGTCATTCACAACCCCATCGCGCCGTTCAGCAAAGCTATGCTCAACCTTTCGCAGCGCGTCGCCGGCGAGCGCCTCCAACTCCCTGAGCCGCGCGTTAAAAAGGGATTCATCGCTAGTATACTCGACGCCATCGCCTCTCTCTTCAAACGGAAGGCGCCGGCGCAACCCCCAAACCCACCGAGACCGAGGTAGTTTTTTTTATGACCGAACGACGCCCCTTCGACGTACTCAACAACGCGCTCTCCAAGAGCGTCCTCGTCAAACTTAAAGGCGACGTGGAAGTCCGCGGCACGCTCGCCTCTTTCGACGTCCACATGAACCTCGTCATCGAGAACGGCGAAGAACTCAAAAACGGCGAACTCAAGCGCAAACTCGGCACCGTGCTGCTGCGCGGCGACACCGTCGTCTTCGTCAGCCCCGCCTAAGCGTTCCCTTGCATGCGTGAAAGCACTGGAAGCCCTAATCTATTTTTTTTCTGCCAGTGCTGATTCAAGACCTTATTCTAGCGTTTAAGCCGTTTCTAAGCCTCGAATTTCAAAAAGCGAGCACTGGCTGGAGGGTGCTACAAAAAGAAGGCATAGCTTCGCGCACGTTATTCTTGAATGCACAAACTTTCACAGGAACAAATCAAACAAATTCAGCAGTTAACTGCGAGTGGCGTGTCGCTCAACAAAATTTTCAGAAAAGTCGGTTGCAGTAAAACCGCGGCTTACAACTATTTTGTTAAAGTAAAAGGACGAACCTACTTTCAGCCCAAAATTCATTTCGTCAACTTGGAGGAGGAAGGTGAGATTCTCGGTCTCTTCGCCGGCGACGGCTGCCTGACGACGGTGCCGAGACTTTACCGTTACGTCGTTCGCATCACATTTGGGCGCGGAAAGGTTGCGTCCCTTCACCGCGTCAAACCCCTCTTGGAGCGAAACCTTGGCAAGCGGTTTTCAATTAAGAGCGATGGTTGCTGTTTCGTCCTAGAGACTATGTCGAAAAAGATTTACGATTATTTCTTAACTCGCCTCGACTTCGACTCGCATGAAAAGTCTCCTTCCGTCAAGCTCCGGGAGATTCCGAGTGACGAACGATTCAAAATTGGTTTTATTCGAGGCTTAATCGATACGGACGGGACGGTCTGTCGTCAAAACCATTGCAAAGTGCCTCAAATCGCTTTCTACACGACTTCACCGACTCTCGCGGAACAAGTCTTAATAATACTCTCCGACCTTAACTTTTCAACGACGAAAACAGTCCTGCTGCCAGGCACGTCGCGACGAATCGCGAACTACCCTCTCTTCAAGATTCGGATTCGAAACAGCGCTTGCGAGCGCTTCCTCTCAGAAATCCGCCCCTTCCGCGGTGTTTTGTGGGCTCGTAGATCAACGGTAGATCGCCGCTATGGCAAGAGCACGTCTCAGATAGGCGCGTTCCCTTAGTAGCGGAGGTTGCGGGTTCAAATCCCGTCGAGTCCACTTTTTCACGCCTCGCGACTTTCGAAACCTTAATTTAATCCTTTGTTGTGGTGACTGGCATGGAGAGGGAGTGCCCGTTTTGCGGCGTGGAGGAAAAAGCGCCGTGGAGCGTCGTGTACCGCAACCGTCACGCGCTCGTGATTCTCGACAAGCACCCGTTTGTGGAGGGTCACCTCCTCGCGATTCCCAAGCGTCATGTTGCGTCCGTCGGCGACCTTTCCCCCGCCGAGCGAGCCGCCCTTTTGAATGCGAGCGTGAACGCGCAAACAGTCTTAATTGAGCTTGGCTACGGCAAGGGTGTGGATTGGCGCGTCAATTATCGCCCGTTTTTGGCGGAGAGCGAGTACACGGTGCGCCACTGCCACATGCACATCATCCCGCGAAGGCTTGACGACGCGCTTTATCGCCTCATTTTTAAGAGCCAGCACTACTTGCGGACGACGCCGCGCGCTGACGAGCTCGCGAAGAAAGGGGAGCAATTCCGTAAAGCCTTCGCTGCGCTCAAGAAATAAAAACAGCGCCGCCCCAACTCTTTGTACGCCTTTTCGTGGGCCCGTAGTCGAATGGTTAAGACGACTCGTTGACGTCGAGTAGACTCCCGGTTCGATTCCGGGCGGGCCCACCTCCAACTTTTATTAACGCGGCGGCGCCTTTGGTTGTGGAATGGTGGAATCACGATCCGGGCTTGAGAGCGCGGTGCGGCAAACAGCGGGTTTAATTCTGCAGTTGCGCGAGGGGAGCCACCGCGTGTGGAGGGGTCCCTTCAAGCACTTTTCCGTTTCGCGTTTGCATCAGGACGATGTTCTCGACTTTTATGCGGCCAGACACTTGGGCGCGTTTGCGGACTATGTACGCGACGAGTTCGAGCGCTCGAGCGAGGCGGACCGTTTTAAGCCGTACACCGGTCCAGATGTGAAGCAGCTTTCCCAGAGTAAGTTCGCCTTCAAGTTCGGTCGGCAGCATCCTGAGCTCGTCAATCGTCCCATTGACAAAACTCAAATTCTCTTGCCGAATGTTCCTGTGTGGGCGGATAAGTTCCCCGCGCTTTACGCGAAAGTATTTTTCGAGGCGCGTGACCGAGTGCTCGGTGAGCTCGAAAAGCGCAAGGTCCTCTCGCGGAACGGCCGGCATCTGTCCGTGAGTCCGCTTCAAGCTTTGCGGTTGCGGCGCGTTGTGCAAGGCAAAGCCTAATGTTCAAGCGCGACGTTCGATTGATTTGTTTGTATCTCTATTCGTTCCTTGTTTTGGTTGAGTGATGCCGTCATGGGTTTGCCCGAAAAAATCGCGGAAATCGAGGCCGAGATGGCGAAGACGCAAGTCAACAAGGCCACCGAGCACCACTTGGGTTTGTTGAAAGCGAAGT
>JBBILJ010000056.1:5622-6407 GCA_037444945.1 Microcaldota archaeon
CGGTGAGTGGCGGGTTTGATGTCAAGAAGGCGGGGAATTCGACGGTTGTCTTCATTGGGCTGCCTTCCGTGGGGAAGTCTTCGCTTCTCAACGCATTGACGGGGAGTAAGAGCAAGACGGCCGCGTATGCGTTCACGACGCTGACCTGCATTCCCGGCATGATGAAGTACAAGGGCGCCGAAATTCAGCTTCTCGACTTGCCGGGCATTATTGCGGGCGCCAGGGAAGGTCGGGGGAGGGGCAAAGAGGTGCTCGCGGTGGCGCGCAACGCGGACCTCGTCCTCCTCATTCTCGACGTGTTTGACCCGAACTCGCGCGACAAACTCGTCGGCGAGCTCAACGGTATTGGGGTGCGCCTCGACCAAAAGCCGCCCAACGTCGTCATCGATGTCACGCCAAAAGGCGGTCTCGACATTCACTTCGACAAAAAACCGACGCACCTTACTGAGCGCCTCGTCACAGGCATCCTTAACGAGTACGGCATCTTTAACGCGCACGTGATGGTGCGCGAGGACGTTACGGTCGACCAATTCATCGACGTCGTGGTAGGGAACCGCAAGTACGCGCCCTCCCTCACGACGCTCAACAAGGTCGACCTCGTCAGGCCTGAGTTCGTGCGCAACCTTGATTTCGACTTCGTTCCTGTCTCCGCTTCCACTGGCAAAGGCGTCGACGAGCTCCGCGAAGCCGTCTACCAAAAACTGCGCCTCATTCGCGTGTACACCAAGAGCCGTTTCGATGGCGTGGATCAGTCCTTCGCGCGTGAGGTCTTTGCCTGCGCGCTT
>JBBILJ010000057.1:0-6279 GCA_037444945.1 Microcaldota archaeon
GACGACTGGGCGAGAAGAGATTGGTTTCGCGCGTTTAAAACCGTTCTCTTCCGCCGAGAGCGTCCAATAAATGAGGTGGGTCAGAACTTTTGCTAGGGTTCTGACGTTGTGGGCGGCGGCCCACATCAGGCACGCGCGAACGCGCGTGCCCGTCAAGCGTTCCTCAATTGTTGAGTGGTAGCGTTTCGCAAAGCCGCCGAAGAGCGCCTCCACGCGACCGCGGCGGCTTTTGTAAAACGCGTCATTGTACGTGCGCCACACGGCGCCTCGGATGCCCGTGCGCTCCGCGCGGTCGAGACGTTGGCGCATGCACACCCGCCAACCTCTTTTGAAGGCGAGGCGGTAGAAGTCCTTCGCGTCGTACGCCTTGTCCGCCAAGAGCGTGGTGGGCGGCACGCCCGTCGACAGGAACGCTTTTCCAATCACGATGTCGGCCACGTTGCCGCGCGTGACGCGCGCGTCGGCAAACCACACGGCTCCGCGTCTAGGAGCGTACTGGGCGAGCGCGTGCAGCTTCCAGTACGGCCGGTACGGCGAAAGCTTGAAGCCCCGAGCTCGCAAACACACGCCCGTCGAGTCGAGAATCGCGCACTCCGGACGACACGCGTTCGCAAGGATTTTGTTGCTGATGGAGATGAGGCGCTGCACCCAAACGGTTTCCAGCTTTCCAAAAGCCCAGTGCAAGGACGAGCGAGGAATCTCGAGAACCGCCTCACTCGTCCGATACGAGAAACCGTAGAACGAGCGGGCGAACAACGCCACGGCGTACTCGGCCGGCTGCCGCTTGACCGGCCGGCCGCGTTTGGCGAGCCGCCACGGCTCGCCCGCTGTCGCTAAGACCCGGCGGAAAGCCTTTTCAACACGCCGAAGCAAATTCCATAGGTGGCTCGAACGCGGTTTCATCGCGTTCACCTCGCGATTCCCACCCTTAACCGGTGGGAACGCGAGCCACCAACTTAAAACGAATTATTGGACACTCCCGTCAAACGCATCAAGTTCGGCAAGCGTGTTGTACAGGTAAAGCGACGCGCGAACGGCTCCACGCGGCGCGCCGAAGTGCCGCATGGCGGGCTCCGCGCAGAAAAAGCCGCCTCGCACCGCGATCCGGGCCGCTGAATCGAAGAACGAAGCGGCTTGCTTGGGAGTGAGGCTACCGATTTGGAAGGCCGCGAGCGCGCAACGTTTTCGCGAGTTGAGGGAACCGTAAATCTTTGCGCCATGAGCGAGAAGGACGTCGAGCAGACGTGCGGCGAGCTTTTGCTCGTGCGCCTCAATGGCGGGCATGCCGGTTTTTTCGAGGTACGCCACGGCCGCGCGCAAACCAAAGACGCCATCGTAGTGCTGAATCCCAGCCTCAAACTTGTGCGGCGCCGCATCCAACTCCATGCCTTCGAGCGTGGCGTGAAGAATGGTTTCACCCCCGAGAAGAAAGGGCGGCAGCTCTTCGAGTATTTCGGGTTTGGCGACGAGGCACCCGATGCCGGTGGGGCCCAGCATTTTGTGACCCGAAAAAGCGAGAAAATCCACTCCCAGCCGAGCGAAGTTCAGGGCGTGATGCGGGACGCCCTGCGCGCCATCCACCAGCACCAGCGCTCCCGCATCGTGCGCGATTTTCGCGATGTCCCGCAACGGAGACCGCTGGCCCGTTGTGTTCGTGGTGTGGTGCACGACGACCAGACGCGTCTTGCGACTGATTGCCGCCCCCCACGCGTTCACGTCAAACTCGCCTTGCTGGTCGGCGAGCACGAAACGCGTTTTGACGACGTTGCGCGAGGCGAGGTACTGAAACGGGAGAAGCGCGGAGTGGTGTTCGAGGTTGGAGAGCACAACTTCATTGCGCTTCGAAAAATCCAGGCTTTTCGCCACTAAATTAATGCCTTCCGTCGTGTTTCGCGTCCAAACCGTGCCCTCGGCCTTGGCGCCCACGAAACGCGCCACCGCACGACGACTCTCCTCAAAGCGCTCACCCACCTCGCGCGCGAGCCGGTGAGCGGAGCGCGGGCACGCCCCACTCTCCTCGTAATACTCCCGCACGGCGTCAATCACGGGGCGAGGCTTGAGTGTGGTGCACGCAGAGTCGAAGTAAACGTAGCCACTCTTAGCGATGGCGGGAAAATCCGCGCGAACCCGTTCGACGTTAAAACCCATTGCGTTCACCGCTTTCCCTTAGTGCAGGATTCCGCCGTAAAGAATGAAGAGGCCGAGTGCAATCATGGCGACGCCCGTCCATAACTTCACGGCGCGGTGCTCGCTTTGCTCAAGGCGCTCCAGCCGGTTGACGACGCGCTTGCTTTGCGCCAGAGCGAGCGCGAGAATGAGGGGGAGCACAAACATCACGTTGTACAACGCGAGGTAAACCAAGCCCGTCGCGGGGTTGAGCGTGGTCGCGATGAGGCCTAGAATCGCGATGTAAATGCCGCCCGCGCACGGGAACGCGCACAAGCCAACGAGAAAACCCGCCACAAGGGCGGCGGGCAACGTGGCTTTCTCGATGGCGCCTTCGATGAAGGGTTTGGTGAACTTGGGAATCCCCAAACTCGGCCCCCAGCCGGGCGCGAAGTAATCCTTCATGTTGACGAAGCCGAGAAGAACTAAGAGGTAGGCGCCCACTTTCGCGATGAAGTGCGGTTCGGGAAAGAACGCGAACACTTTAAGCAAGCCGAGCCCGATGAGGAAGTACGCGAGAAACACGCCAAAAATGTAGGCGGCGCCCATCCGTAAAATCTGGCCGCGGGTGCGCTTGAGGGTGAGGAGAAACGCGATAAAGAAGAGCAACACGGCGAACCCGCAGGGGTGGAGTCCGTCCAAAAAGCCCGAAACAACGATGAGCGGAATCATTTGCGTGAACGCGGGTTCTGCCGCGTGAACACCTAACGGTAGGAGGGCGAAAAGAAGGAGGATTGGCAGAGCGAGGGCGCGGAGCTTCATGGTGTTCTCACTCGCGTGGTTTTCCGGCCGAGGCTTTTTTTCGTTCTTCGTAAACGTGAAACCCCACCAACCCGAGGGGGATGAGGATGATGGCTCCCACGAACGCCATTTCGAATGCGTTCACGTCCACGCCGCGGTACTGCGTCGTTGTTCCAACCCCACTCACGGGCTGTTTGGCGTCGCACTCCGCCGGAGTTTGGTTGGGCAGACACGTCTTGACTTCGTTTTTCGCGTTCATGACTTGAAAGGTCTCGTTTTCGCCCGTCATCGTGTCTTGCGTCACGATAAACTTGGAGTACTGACCCGCCTCACGCGTCAAAAACGTGCGCACCTTATCAATCGGAAAGTGCCCTTCGAGGGCGTACTGGCCATCCACGGTGATGACGAGATGGCCTTGAAGGAGGAACGGAACGCCGAGGCGGTCTTGTTCACGCGCCAACTCGTCCCGCGCGTTCACATCGTTCACCATATCTTTGAGCTGATAACTCACCTTCATCTGGTCAAACAAGGCCGTCAACTGCTTGAGGTACGCGTCGCAGTGTCCACAACCCTCGTTTTTGTAAATGATGGCTGCGCGCGGCGTGTACGCAGCTCCCACGTTCGGGAAAACGCTCGTAAGCACGACAGTGGCGAAGAGGGCGGCGAGGAAAATTTTGGAGTTCACGGCGAAGCGCCCCCCGTTGAGGCGGTCCCGTTTGAAGCCGTTACCGCGAGGAGTGCGGACGCGTTCACGGCTTGACCACTGGTTTCATTCCAGTAAATGACGCTACCCAACGCTTTCATTTGTCGAAACACGAACGTCGAGTCGGTTTCGTTGGTGCCGACTTTGCGCAAAACCTGTTCCGCCGCGGGGTAAACCCACACGTCAGGCGAGAGCACAACGCGGCCCGCAGACGAGCGACGCCACCAGCGCCGCAATCGCGATGCCGAGGCGGGCAAGAATTTCGTCGTGGATGGACGCGCTGTAGCACGTCACGCACGCTTGCTTGGTTAACCGCGTGAGCCTCACCAAACCCACTGTCCGGTTTTCCGTGCGGTTCTCAAACGGCGGGTACGCGACGCGCGAAACGAGCGCATCGCTTTCAACCGAACCCACCTGCGCCCAGCCTTGCTTGATGGTGCTGTATTCGAGCGCGTCGGGGCTAAGGATGAGGGCGGGCAGAACCGTGAGCTTGTACTGCCGAATAAGGGCTTGACCTTGAGTCGAGTTCGCTTCAAGCGTTTCGCGCGCGTCAATGGCGACGCCGTTTTTTTGCAGCGCGTCCAGCGCGCCGTCAAAGCGCGTGCAAGCGGTGCACGCCGAATCGACGACTTGTTTGGCTTTAACTAAACCAACGAACGAACCTTTGGAAACATCAAAGTAAACCGGCGCCGCGGGAAGCCACACCCGCGCTGACCCGCTCGCCGACCACTCCGAACCGAAGGCGGCGCTCGCTTTCGCGATTTCCCCCGTCGCCACGACGGCGGGTAGCCGCGTGAGGCGGTACTGATTCACGAGTTTGGTTCCTTCCGCACTCTCCACCGCCACGGTCCGCGAAGAAACATTCACGCCCGCCTTCTCCAACGCGCTCACCGCAGTGTACGGGTTGGCGCACTGCTTGCAGGCGGCGCTGAGTTGCACGACGAGCGCCTCCACCACCGGGGGTTTGGCGGCTTCGAGAGCGGCAACGCGTTTCGCTTCAACGCTGCCTCCCGCAGAAGCAACCAGGTAAATGCTGTAAATTGAGACGAGAAGCAAAAGTCCCGCTAAAGGGAGGAGCAGGACCGACTGAAGGCTAGGCTTGTGTTCATACGACATGGAAAACTGAAACCCCCGGGAATAGTTTTAATGCACCTTTCACGTTGGGAGTGAAACGGGTTAACACCCGCCCACTTGTGACGGCAAGTTTTGCAACTTTCCACCCGCGCTGCTCGCGGACGTAATGCCCGACGCGCTCCCGATCGATGAAACGGCTGGCGCCGAGGCGAGCGATAACCCCTTCACTTTCTCCGTTAAGCCGACGAGTTGCACGGCCTGAAAAATACTGACGACGAGCAACGCGCCAAGAAGAAGGGTCAACAACAATTCGCGTTCCATTTCCGATTACCAACTCCTTTGTTTTTTCGCTTTTGCCGCTTTCTTGACGATGGGGGCGCACGCATCACAGTAAGGGGAGTCTTCCCCGCAACACGCGAGGAACAAACGCCCGCACCGGTGACACTTCACGCCCCAACGACCCCCCTTCTATAATATCTAACATCCGCTGACTTGACTCGGCAGGTTTTGCAATCCCTGCGGGACGGGGGTTTGAGACTGTTGCTTGACCAAGTCGGGGTGCATGCGCGCCATCATTTGGTCGTAGGTTTCCCCGCCACTGGCTTGCTGCGAGGCGGCCTGGACGGATTGCAGCGGCGCACTGGCTAACTGCAAGCCCGCTCCCGACGTGCTGGCCTTCACTTTTTCCGTCAAGCCTTGCAGTTGGAAGGCTTGAAACACGGCGACGACGAGGAGAATCCCGACGAGAGCCGTTAACAGTGTTTGTTTTTCCATGGACTTCAATTCAACTCCGTTTTCTGGTTTTAGCAGCCCCCCACTTGGGAGGGAAGGTTGGCGACCCCGCTCGCCGCACTCGAACTCACCGAGCCGCTGGATTTCCCTTCATTCGAGGTGATGGCTCGAACCGTTATAGTTTGGCCGCTTTGCGAAAGACCAATCGCCTTCGTGAGTGTCTGTTTAGGGAAGAAAAGAATCTTCCACTTGCCAAGCTCCTCAAGCAACTGGTCGTTCGTCATCGCGTCCGGCTTGTTTTTGAGCATCCATTTCGCCAAACCGCGCATGGCGCCACTGTGCGCGCACCCGCACGCGGCTTGCCCCGTCCGCGTCGCGATGGCGGGAGCGCCGCAGCAGTACTCGCACGAGATGCGCGTCGTCACGTCAATGTAGCGTTGCAGTGCTGTGCCGCTGAGTTGGATGCCGTTATCGAACGGGTTGAGCACCTTCATGGCCGCCACGGGGTCGTCAAACGAGACGCCTAAGTCGGCGCCGTAGATTGGGGGGACGCCTTTCGAAATGACTTTCGCTTCGATTTGGTCGAGGGACGCGCCCGCCGCGAGTTGAATGCTTTGCGACTGGGAGCTGGTCGAGACTCCGCTTAAGGCAGGACTCGCCGCGGCAAGGGTGGAGCCGAGACCAAAAATCGCGAGTTGGTTAAACGCTAAGACGAGAACGAGGCCAACGACGAGGCCGAGGAGAATCCAATTCATTCCCTCTTTTTGCTTTTCCGCAGAGGCTTCCCCCAAACCGCCGTAATGCGGAGAGTGAGGCTCGGGGTGCGGCGTGTGGTGCGTTGAGTGTTCGGCGTGTTCGTGTTC
>JBBILJ010000058.1:0-6075 GCA_037444945.1 Microcaldota archaeon
CTGCCTCCTAAGCAGTAGGCCGCGCGTTCGAATCGCGCCGGGCCCGCTAGCCGTCCGTAACGCACTCTATAAAATTAGGAACTCGCCATGCCGCCCAAAATAGTTCCCAACAAAGAGGCGCCGCCCTTCCCCACTCGCGGTAAACCCGAAGAAAAAATTCGGTGGGCCCTCGACCACCACACTGGACTCGTTTACTCGTTAGCGCGGCGCATCGGCAAAAAGCACGGCTTACTCGGAGGGGAGCGGGAGGGCTTTGTGGATCCGCAACACGTTTTCGGCGACCTCGTAAATGAAGGGCTCATCGCCCTCCAACAAGCAGCACCCAACTACCGCCCCGAACTCGGAAAACCGGGCGCGTATTTTGGAAAAAGCATTATGGGGAAACTCACCAACGCCATCGCAATCAAGTACGGCGAGCAAACGCACCTGTCTCAAAAGATTCAAAACGCGCTCGTAAGACTTCAACAAGCCGAGGAACGTTTAAAGGCGCGACTTCATCGCGCCCCCTCGGAGGAGGAGCTCGCGCGGGAAACAGAAGCCCTTCGCGTGGAGGGCTCCAAGCAGAAAGCGTATTTTAAGCTCGCTAAAAAATTTGGTCGCGCCCCGCTTGAAGAGGAGTTAACCGCCGAACTTGCTTCCCGTAAACCCGTTAAACCGCTCACGGCGAGGGGCATTCGCGAGCTGAATTTGTTGCGCGATCGAAAAACGTCTCTCTCGGAACCGGTTGGTCGTGAGGACGAGGAACACTTGGTCGAGCACAACATTCCGCACCCTCAGCCGTCGCCTGAGGCGTTGCTGGCGTCGAAGGAGGAGAGTGAACTTGTGCGGCGCGCCGTGGAGCAGCTGAGTGATTCGCGATTTCGCCAAATTATTCGAGAACGCTACGGTTTGGAGGGAGACGTAAAAACGTTGGAGGAAACGGGCGCCGGCCTTAACCCGCCCCTGACGCGCGAACGAATTCGACAACTTCAAGGCAAAGCGGAGAAGGAACTTCGTAAGAAGCTTGGCGAGCTGCGAAAGTCTCGCTAGGATTCGCGGCGCCGTTGCGCCTCAAAGCATTTAAAGTTAGGGCTTGAATACTATTAACGCGCTCAGCCGTATTCAACCCGGCCGCGCTTTTCTTCGTCGCTCCTTTTCGCGGGGAGTTTTTCGAATACGGTTGTAAGGTTTTTGCATGGTGGACTTTAGTCAAATCACGCAGCTCCTCGACCAAATGATCGGGGACACGAGCATTCCGCGCAACGTGCGCGCCTCGATTCAGCGCGCGAAGGACGCCCTCGATAAGCCCGGCGACGAGTCGTCCTCCATTTCGACGGCGATTTACGCGCTTGACGAAGTCGTGAACGACATCAATATCCCGATGTACGCGCGCACCATGATTTGGAACATCGTCAGCGAACTCGAAAGCCTCAAAGCGCCGCAATAAAAAGTCTCTTTCTTTTCGCGCCCAGAAAGAAAACTCGTTTGCTAGTCCGTTCTAGTTCCAAGGGCGGGGAAGCAATTTGCGGAGTTTGACGGTCTTATTTTTTCCGAGAACCACTTCGGTCGAATTCAAGCTATCGGGATGAAGTTGGTTCATGAATTCCCGGCACCGCCCGCAGGGAGGAATGACGCTCTTCTTCGTGGCCGCCACGATTCGCTTGATTTTGCGTTCGCCACCCGTCAACATGGCGGCAATGGCGGTGTGCTCGGCGCAAAAACCAATGCCGCAAACCGCGTCAATGTTGACGCCGAGGTAAACGTTGCCTTTGTCCGTCACGAGCGCGCAACCGACCTCGCCCGCCACGTTTCCCGGTTTGAGTTTTTTGAGTTTAGCGACGGACTTGGCTAACCGAATAAGCTCCCCGTTACTAACGCGAGCCATACGAATCACGCATCCCAGCTAGGGCGTCAGGCTTTTAACTTTGAACGCTTAGCTTAGAATCCAACAATTCACGGCCGGCTTATTCCGGCCTCGCTCGGCGCGCCCGAACTCGTGGTGGGTTCTGTGGCGCGTTTGAGGTTGACGGCGGGTGTAGTCAGTGGAGCGTAACGCCATCGTCCAGTACGCCGCGGACCGCGACTTCATACTCGCCCCCGATGCGCTCGCCGAACTCGAAAAGCTCGAGAACACCGAACTGATTTTGTCTCGCGCGTGCAGTAGCGCAAAAGGCTTCCTCATCGATTTACCCCTCGTCCAAGAAACGCTCGCCGCGCTGGACGAGGAGGAGAAAGCCAAGCAGATCGTCGTCGTCCAATCCACCTCCTTCAAGCCTGCCGCAAAAGAACTTGAGGGGGGCGTGGAGATTCTAGCCGGCAATGAGGACGTCCACACCACGGGCGGCATCGAGGACTTCGTATCCTACTTCAAGAGCCGTTACGCCCAAATCTCGCTGGTCCTCAAGAACCGCATGTCGAAAGAAGCCGTCGTGAGCGCCGGGAAACTCAAAAACTTCGTGCGCGGCCGCACCGCACGCGTGGTGGGCATGGTGGCGGACAAGCGCGAAACCAAGAACGGCCACACCCTCATCGAACTCGAAGACGAAGACGGCGTCGCGCTCGTGTTCGTCGGCAAGGACTCGCCTCTCAAAAGCAAGGTGCGAGAAGTGATTCCCGACGAAGTCATCGCGGTGGACGGCAGCGTGTCGGGGGACTTGTTCATCGCGAAAGACTTCATTTGGCCCGACATCCCGTTACGCGAAAAAAACCTTATCGCAGATGACGTGAGCGTCGCTTTTTTGAGCGACGTTCACGCGGGTTCGCGCCTTTTTCTCAAGGACGAGTTCGAAAACTTTTTACAATTCCTCAACGGCGCCGGCACAACCGAGCAGCGCGAGCAAGCCGGCAAAATCAAGTACCTCCTCATTGCGGGCGACTTGGTGGACGGCATCGGCGCCTACCCGGGACAGGAAAAAGAGTTACTCACCAAGGACGTGTTTACGCAGTACGAAATCGTTGGGGAGTACCTCAAAAACGTGCCCGAGTACGTGCACGTCGTGATTGCGCCGGGTAACCATGACGCGGTCCGCATCGCGGAACCCCAGCCGCCCCTCTTGCCCGAGTTCGTGAAGGGGCTTCTGCCGTACAAAAACATTCACTTCGTGGGGAACCCAGGCACCGTTCGGCTCCACGGCGAGGTGACGTCGCTGCTCTATCACGGGAGCAGCGCGTTCTCCATGCTTTCCGCCAACCCTGCCTTGACGGGGGCGCTGCTCTCCCCGGAAAAAATCGGCATTGAGTGGCTGCGACGGCGCCACCTCTCCCCCATCTACGGGACGAACCCGATTTTGTCGCAAAAAGTGGATTCTTTGGAGATTCGCGAGCCGCCAGACATTCTGCACTTCGGTCACATTCATCACAACGGATACGCGGATTATCGCGGCACTTTCGTGGTGAACAGCGGTTCATGGCAGGATGCGACGGATTACAACATCCGCCAAGGCCTTATTCCAACGCCGGGACAGCTGCCGGTGTACAACCTCAAAACCGGGAACCTCAACGTCTCCAAATTCTTCAACCGCGAACTCAACACTCAACTCCGAACCGAGGCGACGACTCCATGACGAAAAACCCATTGACTGCAACCGAACACCAAAAACCCACCCCGCACCCCAAAATCGGTCGCCACTACGCCGCCACCGTCTACATCGTGCACAACGGCAAGGTGGCGCTCCTCGAGCACAGGGCATTACACTCTCTGCTGCCGCCCGGGGGTTTCGTGGAGGACGGGGAGCTGCCGCAAGAGGCCGCACTGCGCGAAGTCGAAGAAGAAGTCGGCTTGGTCGTTGAACTCATCCCCCCGCGCACGCTCCAAAACAAGGGCGCACAGGCGCGCCCGCTCACCCCGCCGTGGTTCATGCAACTCGAAAATCTCGAGAACGGACACGAGCACACGGACTTCATTTTCGCGGCTCGCGTCAAGGGCGAGAGCCGGTCCACGCACAAGGACCGCCAAGAATTCAAGTGGTTTTCAGCGGAAGAAATCGACGCATTAGCCGAGAACAAAATTTTTTCCGACACGCGCGACATGGCGCTCACCATTCTGGGAGAACTGAAAGCCGAACAAAACAACGAGGAAGATTAGCGTAGTAATTGCCGCGTCACCCGCCGTTGCGGAGTACTTCGCCTCGATCAAAAGCGAGTTCGAGCGAGCGTACGCCGCCGCGACCGCCGCGCGCGCTAAAGGCCTCGACCCGTCGGACAAAGTCGAAATCACGCCCGCCGGCGACGTCGCGGCCCGAGTCGAAGGCCTCGTGGGGCCGTCGGGAATCGCGCAAACAATCCGCGAACTGGTGAGCAGCGGCAAAACGCGCGAACAAGTTTCATTTATTTTAGTGAAAGAAATCGTTGAAGGCCGCATCCCAATCGGAACCGTGCGCGCAGACGCTTCCCCCAAAGAAAAACTCCTTGAGCAAGCCGTGCGGACGGGCTTAGCGTTGTTCACCGACGGCGTCGTGTCCGCCCCCATCGAAGGGATTTCAAAAATTCGAATCAAAAAAAACATGGACGGCAGCGAGTTCGTCGCCGTCTACTTTAGCGGCCCGATTCGCGGCGCGGGCGGCACGGGACAGGCCTTCACCCTGATTTTGGCGGATTACGCGCGTCAACTGCTCGGCATCACGAATTACCGCCCCAGCGACGGCGAGGTCGATCGCCTGGTTGAGGAAAGCAACTTGTACGCGGTACGCACCCGCTCCGGCCAATACGTTCCTTCGGAGGACGAAATCAAGCACATCGCGCGCAACTGCCCCATCATGATTGACGGCGAACCCACGGAAGAGTACGAAGTGGGCGTACACAAGAACACGTTCAACGTGGAGACGAACCGCGTGCGCGGCGGCTTGTGCCTCGTGCTCAGTGAAGGCGTGTGTCTGAAAGCCGCCAAAATCATGAAAATCACCAAAAAAGCGGGCTTGGATTGGTCGTGGATTGAGAAACTCGTGAAAGTGTCGAAGAGCGTGGCCGAGAAAGTCGAAATCAAACCCGTGTTCAAATACATCGACGAAATCGTAGCGGGAAGACCGATTTTTGCGTACCCGATGCGCAAAGGTGGCTTTCGCTTGCGTTACGGCCGCACACCGTTTACGGGCATCGCGTCCAAAGCCATTCACCCCGCCACCATGATTTTGCTCGGCGAATTCCCCGTCATCGGCACGCAAGTCAAAATCGAGCGCCCGGGCAAGGGCTGCATCGTAACGCCCTCACTCGACCTCGATGGCCCGATCGTGAAACTCCAAAGCGGGGAAGTCAAACAAATCCAAACCATTGACGAAGCAAACGCCGTGAAGCCCTTCGTTACCGAAGTCTTGTTTTTGGGGGACTTGCTCGTTAACTACGGCGATTTTCTCAAAGCCAACCACCCCCTCATCCCGGCCGCGTGGTGCGAGGAGTGGCTCGCGCGCGAACTCGAAAAAGCCGGGGAACCAAAAACAATTCACCAAATCAAGGAACTCACCGCCAAGGACGCCTTTGAGCTCGCCAAGCGACGCAGCGTGCCGCTCGCGCCGCAGTACACGTATTTTTGGCACGACCTCTCGGTTGAGCAAGTGCAAGCGCTCGCCGAGTGGCTGGCCGCCAAAGCCAAGCCCGACATGAATTGGTTCGAACTCAACGGCGCCAAAATCGAGGGCGTCGAGCACAAGCGACTTCTCGAAGAATTAGGGGTGCCGCACAAGTTCGACGGCGCCAACCAAACCGTCATCCTGGATCGTGAGAACGCGTACGCGCTCCTCTCCACGCTTGGTCTGCTCGACAACAACAACCTCTCCCTCACCAAATTCAACGCCGCTCTCGCCGAGTGCAAGAAAGCGGAAACGCCGAACGTAATGGACCTCCTCAAAATCTCTTCGGGAATCGAAATCCGTAAAAAAGCCGCCATCTACATCGGCGCTTCAATGGGGCGGCCAGAGAAAGCCAAGGAACGCAAAATGAAGCCGCCCGTACACGCCCTCTTCCCCATTGGCTGGCACGGCGGCAAAATGCGTGACCTCGCGAAAGCCTCCCTCGAAATGGGCAAAAAAAGCGAAAAAACAATTGAAATCGAAGCGGGTGTGCGGCAATGCTCCGCGTGCAAAATCAAGACGCCACTCAACGCCT
>JBBILJ010000059.1:0-5937 GCA_037444945.1 Microcaldota archaeon
ACCCGGACGGAACCATCCTCTGGGCGGTCGAGCGTCTCGACATGGGCGTGCGCGCCAGCAAGAGCCTGCGCTGGCCCTTCCTGCGCGGCCTCGTGGTCCTGTACGACACGCTCGTAACCGGGACGCGCTGGCTGGTCCGCGCCGCGACGCTGCAGGCGATGGCGCTGGAGGCGGCCCAGGCCGAGAAGGATGCCGCCGACAAGGAAGCCGCCACGAACGAGGCCGCGAGTGACGCGGCCGGCTCGACCGACGCCGCTCCCAGGGCGCCGGGGCCCGGCGCCGGCATCGGGTCCATCCTCTGGACGATCGCACTTTCGCCTGCCGCGTTCATATTCGGAGCCGCCTCGAGCAACGGCTCCGGTCTGAGCGACCCCGACGCTCGCACCAACCCCAACCAGGCTGGGTGGAGGCGAGTTGCCTCCCCTTCCGCCCAGTGAAACTGTTCGCGCGTCGAGTCCAGCGGCTTCCAGCGAGCAACCCCCAGCCCCGCCGGCTTAACGGGCGGGAACCGCGAACCCCCCTCCCCCGAATTTTTTTTTGGGGGGAGTTAGGGGAGGGTTCCTAGAACGACGTGATGTGTAAGTGTTGGCTGATGAGGTAGCCGATGCCGAAGCCGACCGCCAAATCGGGAATCGGGATTTGGTTGCCGAGCGCGGCGGCTGTCGCAATGAGAATGAGGACGTAATACGTCATCCCGCCAACCGGAATATCCATAACGCTCGCAGAAACTCAGAAAAAAGCGGGAATAAAAACGTGCGTCACTCGCCGTGGCGGGCGGTTTTATAAGTTTAGGGCGAGAAACCCCTCTGGTGCTGCGTTTCGTGCCGAATTTTTACGCGAAAACCGTTCCCCAAACCCTCGCCGAACTCGACTCCACACCTAAAGGCATCGGAGCGGACGAGGCCGCCAAACGCCTTCAGCAATACGGCCTAAATGAGTTGACGCGCGCGCGGCGCGCCAGCGCCCTCGAAATATTCTTCGGCCAATTCAAAAACGTCCTTATTCTGCTCCTCCTCGCAGCCGCCGGCGTCTCGTTCTGGATTGGGGACGCCCTGGAAGCGGGCGCCATGCTCGTCGTCGTCTTCCTCTCTGCCATCCTCGGTTTTATTCAAGAATATCGCGCCGAGCGCGCCATCGAGGCGCTCGAAAAAATATCGGCCCCCACCGCCCGCGTGATTCGCGACGGCGTCGAGCAAAGAATTCCCGCCCGTGTCGTAGTTCCCGGCGACGTGCTCCTCCTCGAGGCGGGCGATATTGTGCCCGCGGATGCGCGCCTCCTTGAGCAATCCTCTCTCGCCGCGGACGAGTCCTCACTCACCGGTGAAAGCGTTCCTTCGGAGAAAGACCTTGAACTCTACCTGGACGGCACACCCGTTCTCGACCAAGAAAACATGGTCTTTTCGGGCAGCGTCATCACGTACGGTAAAGGCCGCGCCGCCGTTACCGCGACCGGCATGAAGACCGAGATAGGACAGATCGCGAAAACCATCGAGGAGACGCGCGAAACCCAGACGCCGCTACAGCGCAAGTTCGACGAGATGGCGCACCAAATCACGCTCATCTTCGGCGCCCTCACCCTCCTCGTCTTCATCCTCGGCATCCTCGTGCAGCACCGCCCCTGGACGGAAATGTTTATTTTCGCCGTCAGCCTCGCCGTCGCCGCCATTCCCGAAAGCCTGCCAGCAATTGTGACCGTCAGCTTGGGTTTAGGCGTGCGCGAGCTCGCTCGGCGCCGCATGATTATCAAACGCCTCCCAGCAGCGGAAAGCCTGGGCGCCGTCACCGTGATTTGTTCGGACAAAACGGGCACCATGACGAAAAACGAGATGACGCTCACGCAACTCTACGCGGACGGTCACCTCATCGACGTGAGCGGTTCCGGGTACGAGCCGAAAGGCAGCTTCTCGTTCAACGGAAAACCCTTCCCCTCGCTTGAACTGGAATTCCCCTTGCGCGCCGCGGTGCTGTGCAACAACGCGACCCTGGTTGAGAACGAGGAAGGCCGGTGGGAAATCACGGGCGACCCCACCGAAGCCGCCCTGATTGCGGCCGCTCGAAAGGCCAGCGTCGAAAAAGACGCGCTCACCAGCCGCTTCACCTTCGTCGAAGAACTCCCCTTCGACTCCGAGCGCAAACGCATGAGCGTCATTTACAAAGACAACCGCGAAGGCGTGCGCGAAGCGTACGTGAAAGGCGCCCCTGAACTCTTGCTGCGCCAGTGTTCTCACATTCACGAGCACAGCAAAACGCGCGCCCTCACTGAAAGCGACCGCAAACGCATCCTCGCCGCGTACGACGACATGGCGTCCCGCGCCCTGCGCGTCCTCGCCCTCGCTTACCGCCCCCTCCCCGCCGCCCTCAAACCCTCGGTCGAGAGCGTGGAGAAGGAGCTCGTTTTTCTCGGCTTGGCGGGCATGATTGACCCGCCCCGACCCGAAGTAATCGAGGCCATTCGCAAGTGCCACACGGCCGGCATTCGCGTCATCATGATTACGGGGGACCACGCCCTTACCGCGAAAGCCGTCGCGCAAAAAATCGGGCTTCTCGAGAAAGGGGACGAAGTCCTCACGGGTGAAGACCTCGACAAGCTCTCCGACGCGCAACTCGAGGCCCGCATCGAACGCATTCGCGTCATCGCGCGCGCTCTCCCCATCCAAAAAACCCGCATCGTGGATGCGCTGCAACGCCGCGGCCACATCGTCGCCATGACGGGGGACGGCGTCAACGATGCGCCGGCCCTCAAGAAAGCGGACGTGGGCATCGCGATGGGTATCACGGGCACGGACGTCACGAAGGAGGTCGCGAAAGGCATCCTTACAGATGACAATTTTGCGACTATCGTGAACGCTATTGAGGAGGGGCGCACGATTTTCGATAAAATCCTCAAGAGCACGCGCTACTTGCTGGCGTGTAATTCGGGTGAAGTCGTCCTCGTCCTAGCCGCCGTCTTGATAGGGCTTCCCCTCCCTATGCTTCCTTTGCAAATTCTGTTAATGAACTTGCTCACGGACGGCTTTCCTGCCCTCGGTTTGGGGCTCGAGAAATCGGAGTCGGATGTGATGCGTCGCCCGCCCCGCCACCCGTCTGAGAAACCCCTTTCGAATCAGTCTCTTGCTCTTATCGGGTCGTACGGTGTTTTCTTAGGTCTTGTTTCGCTCGCTGTTTTCGTGAATGAGCTCCCGAGCGGTTTAGCCGTCGCGCAAACCGCCGCCTTCACGACGCTCGTCGTCGGCGAAATGTTTGCCGTGCTGGCGAGTCGCAGCCTGAAAACCTTCACGAACCTCAACCCCCTCACGAATATCTGGCTTACCGCCGCCATCGCGCTTAGTCTCGTCCTCCAACTCGCCGTTATTTACTGGCCGCCACTGCAAGCCGTCTTCGGTACCGCCCCCCTCACCCTCGAACAATGGGTTCTCCCCTTGGGCGTTTCCGTGCTCGTTTTCCTCGCCATGGAGGCCGCCAAACACCTCTCCCGCTTCGTCTCCAACCAGAATCGTGACCCGCGCACCTAGACCGCGCGCGCTACCCGCGCGCCGCGGCGCTCGTTTTTTAAGCCGCCTCCGCATTACGCCTAACGCCCCGCTTACGGGGGGGTTGTTGTTTTGTTTATTTCATGAGGTGGGTTTGAATGAAGCGCATCGCCATTAATGGTTTCGGCCGCATCGGCCGCCAATTCCTCCACATCGCGTACAAAAACCCTGACTTTATGCGGCAGTGCGAAGTCGTCGCCATCAATGATTTAACCGACTCCGCGACACTCGCTTACCTCTTCAAGCACGACTCCGTGCACGGCCAATACCCGGGCTCCGTGACGGCGAGCGAAACCACGCTAAACGTGGACGGGAACACGATTCAAATCTTCGCGCAAAAAGACCCGCTCAACTTGCCGTGGAAGAGTTTGAATGTCGATTACGTGGTTGAAAGCACGGGCTTATTCACCACCATTCCCGAAGCCAAAAAGCACGTCGTCGCTGGCGCCAAACGCGTCCTCGTCACGGCCCCGTGCAAAGGCGGAGCCGACATCACGGTCGTTCCGGGCGTGAACCTCGACGCGTACGACCCGTCCAAGCACGTGGTGGTAAGCATGGCGTCTTGCACCTCGAACTCCCTCATCCCCATGGTGAAAGTGCTCGACGACGCCTTCAAAATCAAGCGCGGCTACATGACGACCGTGCACTCGTACACCAACGACCAGCGCCTCCTCGATTTGCCGCACCGCGACTTGCGCCGCGCGCGCGCCGCCGCCCTCAACATCATCCCCACCACCACGGGCGCGGCAAGCGCTGTGGGTGAAGTCTTGCCGCATCTCAAAGGCAGACTCGACGGGCTTTCGCTGCGCGTCCCCACCCCAACGGGCTCGCTGACGGATTTGACGGTTGAAGTCGAGAAAGAAACCACGAAAGAAGAAGTGAATGCGGCGTTCAAGGCGGCCGCGAACGGCGCCATGAAAGGCGTCCTCCTCTACTCCCAGGACGCCTTGGTTTCCGCCGACATCGTGAACAGCCCGTACACGAGCATCATTGACTCCGAACTCACGATGGTGCTCGGCAACAAGAACAACTTGATTAAGGCGTTCTCGTGGTACGACAACGAGTGGGGTTACTCCACCAAACTCGTCGACACCATCAACCACATGGCGGGCAAAGAATAAGCCGACTCGTGCGAGCATAGAGACTTTTTTCGGAGAGCGGGTTCCCCCATGAAATTTAAAGTCTTATTGGAGGAGGACGAGGACGGCGTCGTTGTCGCGACGGTTCCAGCCCTTCCCGGCTGCGTTTCGCAAGGCAAAACGGAAGCGGAAGCCACGCGCAACGTCAAGGAAGCCATCGAGCTCCACGTTTCGAGCCTGGCGAAGGACGGCCTTCCCTTGACGCCGGTTCGCTTCGGCGCCTTGTTGGAGGCTGGGTGAGCGGTCTTCAGTACCGAGCCAGTTTTTTGAGTGACTCCAAGTTTTCTTGGATAATGGTTTCAATTAGCGCGATGAAGGCGGGCGACGGCGCCTCGTTTTGAGTCGGTTTTTCGGTCATCTTCGTTCGAGGAGCTTGAAGAGTTCTTCACGCGTCAATTCGGCTTGCTTGAGGATGCTGAGTAGCGTCCCGATTTTGTGTTCCGCGTGGAGTGGAATGACTGGCTTGAGGCGGCGGCCGCTTACTTCTTTGAGGAGGATGACGTGGCTGCCGTTCTGGTCGAGGAATCGGAAACCCGCCTTTTCGAGGATTTGGACGAGTTTCTTGCCGGAGAGGACGGGGAGTTTGGGCACTGGTGAAACCCCCGCTCTTAGGCGCTTACGCTAATCGTCGTGAATAGGGGTTCGTGAGCGTGCCGCGCCAACCGCTTGAGTTCACTGGGTTCGGCGTGTTTGAGCCACAACGTGACGGCTTCCCGGAGGTTCGCCAACGCTTCGTCCCGCGTTTCTCCCTGGCTCGCCACGCCGACTTCGGTGCAGTGCGCGACGAACGCGCCATCCTCGGCCTCGACGACTGCGGACAAGCGGTACGGAAACTTAGCCATAACTTCAAAACACCTAATCCACCACTAAAAGGCAAAGCCCGTATTTAACCCTCGCTTGGCGCCCCTTTGCCCGTGCCTTGGACGCGGCAAAAACCATTACTCCAGCCAAGACGCCATTCCTCGAGAAATAGTGCACTTCGACTCCACGGCGTTCGGCGGAATCGTGGCGGGGCGCGCTGCGTCGCGGGAGGGTTTTTTTTTGGGGGGGGTTGTGCATACGCTGCTCACTCTTCGAACGCGTCAACTGACGCCGTTCCTTTTGTTCTACGGGAGAACAATTTTGGTTGCTTTCTGTTCTGTAGGAAAACAATTCGCGGTAAGGGTTTTCTAGCGTTTCCCCCTTCTGCGCGGCGTGCTTGAGCGTGCCCGTTTCGAGAGGGGCGTCATTTCTTTTTCATCGCTTTTGCGAGGAGCTGCTTGATTTCT
>JBBILJ010000060.1:0-5926 GCA_037444945.1 Microcaldota archaeon
TGTCTTTTCCTCTCATTTTTTTTCACTTGAGTGGGTTGGTGTTGATTTTTTCTTTCTGTATTCTAAACTTGTACCGATTCAAAACCGTTTTTTTCGCTTCGTGGAGGGCTTTTTGCGGGTTCCATTCGCTTACGTGGAGTTCTTCGGTTCGGGTTCCGTTGTCGATTTCGATTTTGTATTGCGGCATGGGTTTCGGTTCTCGCCTCTTTAGGGGGGGAGGTGAAACGCCCCGTTGAACGCGGTCAGGGCTCAAAGCCGGGGCTTTTCACCGAAGGAACGAAACTATTTTAGTATTTAAATACTTAACGGTAGGTGGTAGGCGGTAGCCTTTTAGGCTAAAGTGTTGAAGGTGTCGATAACGATTTCCTGCAACTCGCTCGCCTTGTAAACCTCGACGCCGCCCGGCACCTCGACTTTGCTGCGGGAATCGCGCAAAACGAGGGGTTTAACGAAGTGGGTGCGCCGTAATTCACTCAAGATTTGTAGGGTGTCCCGGTAGTCCGCGTCATTCGTTGAAAAGTCGCTCACAAAAATAAGGAGGCTGCGCTTCGCGTTCTCCAACAAGCCTTGCGCGCGTTGCGCGGCGCGAGCGATTTGTGTTCCCCCGGCCGTGTACGAGTGGTAAATGTCTTGTTCGGCGTCCAGATAGGAACGGCTAAAGGGTCGCGTGTAGTAGGGTTTTTCGGAGAACAAAATGACGGCGAACTCTAACGCGTTGAGTTTGCAGGCTTCAATTATCGAGAACGCCGTCACTAAACCGTCCTCTATCGTGATGCTTCCAGACGTGTCGAGGACGAGTAAAACGCGCGGGTTAGCGAAACCGATTTCTTCAAAGCCTTTCTTGCGCTCGTGTTGGAGCGTCGTGGCTTCCGGAATAATGACGCCGCTTTCGGAAAGGCTTTCCTCCACTTCTAAGTCTTCCGCTTTGTCGTCCAGCGTCCAAGCCTCCAAGCTTCCCGCCGACGTACGCGAGTAAGCCGGCTTTAGGACGCGAGCCTTAAAACGCACGTTAATCCGGGCTTTAGAGAGGTAGTAATCGAACGCGTCCAAGTCGACGCCGAAACTTAACCCGACGCCGTAGCAGAGTTCCTTAAACTCCTTCAAGCTTTTGGGTTGGCTTTCCTTTACGGCGTTCTTCTTTTTTTCCTTGCTTTCAGGTCCGCCATCCTCTTTGAAGGGGTGTCCACCGAACTCTTCTAAAGCTTCCACTAACTCGGCAAGCATTTTGCGGACTTGTTGAGCCGCAATCACGTTCTCTCGGTAAGTTAATTGTTTGCGTTTTCCTCGCGCTTTCTCTTGGACTTCCGACTCAAAAGCGGCTTCTTCCGCTCGAAACGAGGCTTCGGCGTCGCCGTATAGTTTTTTGAGGAGTTCCGCAAAGATTTTAGCGAACTCGCGCGAACGCTCCTCGAAGGGCGCGTTTTCTCGACTCGCCGCCAACAAGCGTTCCGCGAACTCGTTTAATTCGCTCGAAACAGGAAAGGGCGCAAAGTTTTGTTTGCTGATGAGTTCGTAAACGCGGGTTTGAATGGCGAGTAACGGGTTCGGCTCGAAAACCGTTTTCGGCGAGTAAAGCATTCCCGTATCGTCAGCCGCCTTCTTTTTTCTCGCTTCCCCCTCAAAGAAGCGCTTAGCGGCTTCATCCAACGCGTACGTTTTCCACAAGTAGGGCAAGTCGTCGCCGTACTGCGTGACGATGCGCTCGTTCACGACGTTATCCGCAAAAATGTTAGCGCTTAAGTGCGCGTCCTCCGCATCCATTAAAACGTCGTTGGCGGCCTTAAAGATTTCAATTCCTTTCGTGACGCTTCCCGGACAGTAATCCATGTGGCAGAGTTCGTGGTGAAACATGATGCGTAATTGTTTCACGTCTTTCGGGATGCTGCGGGGGAGCGTGATGACGGCGTTGCTAATGAAGATTTCTTCGCCTTCATCCGTTAGCGTGAGGACGGTTGGGGGGTAGTAGAACTCGCGGCGCGCGGCTTGGTAGGACGCATAAATTTCTTCGTCCAACATTTTATTTTACTCGTCTTCGTTTTCTTCGTCGTCCCACTCTTCCTCTTCTTCATCCTCGATGTCGTCGTCTTCCAAATTATCTCCCCCCGCTTTATTTTTCCTCTATTTTTGTTTGATTTCTCCGAAGAGCGCCCTGATTTTTTCGGCGGTTTTTACTTCCGTGCACTTAGCGGCCACCGTCCAAAAACCGTCGACTAGTTTAGAGGCAGTTATGGTTTGGTTAATCGTAATGACGCAGTTCGGCGTGCGCACAGAAAAACGCGGGTGCTTCTCGCGGTAGTGAGCAAGCAAGTCAGGGTTCCCGAAACCTGAAAGGAAACTTTCGAGTTCACGCTTCGTCAAGGTTTTCTCGATGTAGAGAAGTTGCTGGAGGCGCTCATCAACCAAAAAAACCGCGCCATCCGCATAACGCTTCGGGAGTTGCTTGCCGACTTGGGCGCGGATTGCGCTTAACTCTTCCGCGTCAAGAGAAGGAATTTTTTTGCTTAACGCCGCAAAAGCGCGGCTCCACTTCTCGTCCAAACCCTTAGCGAGCTCGCGCAAAAGCAAGTCGTTTTTCGCGTATTTTTGGAGTTGTTCCTCGCTTTTCTCGTCAAAACCCTCCTCTAACTTCTTCACGAGGGGGTAAGCGTCTTTTCGGTCTTTTTCTTTCTCTTGGAGTTGCGTGATGAGGTTCGTGACGCTCTCCTTGAAGTTCGTTTGCTGCTTCAAGTAACCCGGCGTAAAGTTGAGGCGGTGGTTGAGCGCGTACTTGAGGGTTTTAAAGAACTCTTTTTCGCCGGCCTCCTTTTCCCCGTTCAAGTAAGCCAAGCCCTTCAAAACCTTCGTTAAGTAGTGGAGGCGTTCGCTGGCGGGGGAGCGGTTATCGAGTTTCGCGCACACTTGTTGGTTGAACTCGCACTTCGCGCAGCACGCCGGGAAGTCCGTTAAGAACTCTTTTTCGCCGTACTTGCAGAGTTGGAGGTCTCGCGTGGTTCCCGCAATCAAGTCGAAAACGACGGGGTTCACTTTGATTTGCTCGACTTCGCCCCACATTTTTTTGAGTTCCCCTTTTTCTAGAACGGTTTGGACGCGCTCTAAGTTTCCCGCGCCCTCGGAAAGCAAGCGGCGCTTGTCGTAGAAACTCAGGGAGGGCGTCAGCAAGCATAAGTCGAAGCGGTCTAAAAAGGGTGGCGCGAGTGCGTGGGTTCCTTCGTCGGCGGGATTCATGGACGCGAATAAGGCGTAATCCAAGATTTTTCGGGTTTCGGACCCGAAGAAGACTTTGCGTTCCGCGAGCATGGTGAAGAATGAGTTAATCACGACTGGGGGCGAGCGGTTTACTTCGTCAATCATTTTGATTTCGGCGTCGAGAAAAGGTTTCCACTCGATTTTTTCGTTTCCTTTAACGAGTTCCGCGATGTTGTAGCGAGCGAGGAACTTGCTTTCCGTTAACCCGGCCGTGCCTTGGACGCGCGAGTAAGAAGCGTTCGTGACGCGCGCAATTACTTCGGGTAAAAGCGATTTTCCTTTGCCGAAACTGCCCCAGAGTAAGACGTTGGCGCGCCCCAGCGTGGCGGCGAGCGCGATTTCGCTGAGTTCGGGTTCGCCGAGGTATTGTTGGCGTATTTCTTGGAGGCTTTCGGCGGCTTTTTCGCGTAACGTAGGCAAGCAACCCCTTTTTTTGGGTAAATTAGCGGATTTCGGTTCGTTCTTCTTTTTTGACGAGTTCTTCGAGGCGGCCAATCATTTCGACGAGTTCGTGGTTCGTGACGCGTCCTTTGGCGTCGAAGTAGAGGTAGGCGAGTTTTCCGTTTTTGAGGGGGACGAGGGCGAATCCGTGTTCCCTCATCCACGTCGCGCAAGCCGGGCAAATACCATCCATTTTCAACGCTCCTCCTTCCAGACGAGGTTGAGTTGGTCTTCCCCGTCGTAACGCACGGTTTCTGGGTGAAAGTCTTTGTGCGCGAGCGCGATAATGAGGGCGTTTGAAACGACGGCGGTAAAGCGGATTTCGCAGTATTGTGCTTTGAGTTTGTTGACTAGGTCGGTAAAGTTGCCTTGGCGCGGTTTTTTCGACACGATGGCGGGAACGTAAATTGTTTCGCCGTCGATGACGACGTAACCCTCGAAGCGGGAGTCAAAATCCTTAAAGTCAACCGATTTCATCAATCTTCGCCTGCTTACGCCAACTCGCGCTGGAGTCCACGGCGTAGGTTTTCGATTTTTTTTCA
This sequence comes from Microcaldota archaeon, assembly GCA_037444945.1. Lineage (GTDB taxonomy): Archaea > Micrarchaeota > Micrarchaeia > Norongarragalinales > JBBILJ01 > JBBILJ01. Next base: position 4,230 of record JBBILJ010000060.1, read on the forward strand.
GTCATTTTCTTCGTTTTTTGTGTTCTAACTCACCATTCTTTTGAGTGCTTGTTGTTGTTCTCGTTCCAGTCGTTGCCGCGCGTAGATGTGTTCGCGGGCCGTAAAAATGTCGTGCTTCATGGACTCCATCAAGTAAATGAAGTCGTTGGGTTCAAGGTCGCTGGAGACCTGCAAAATTTTTTTGGTTAACGCGTCCGGGAGCGTGGGGCGCCCTAATTGTTCGGCGATTTTAGCGGCTTTGGCTTTTTCGACTAGCGCCACTAAGTCGTGGACGCACACGTCTTTGCGGAGTAAGAGGTCCCCGATTTTCTCGCTGGTTTCACTGATTTTGTTTATTTTTTTTTCTTCCATAGGTGGAAAATCACGCTTGAGGAGTATTTAAGGTGTCGTGCTTGTTTTTCGGCACGCGTGGCACTTTAGCGCTTGATTTTCTTTTTGAGTCGGAAGAACGTGCGGCGCGATAAACCCGTGCGTTTGATGAACTCTTTGATTTGGTCGGCGACGATGGGGAATTCTCGCACGACTTCTTTGACTGCGATGAGGTCGTCGTCGGGTTTCAGCATTTCTTTCGCGAGTTCTTTCCACTTGCCGTTTTCCGCGTAAGCCTTTCTTAACGTGAAGGTTTTGAAGAGCGTGCGGAGGTTTAAGTCTTGGACGGTTTCGTCCGTTGTTTCGCGCAAGTAGTCCGCGACTTCCAAACGCTCGTTTTCCGTCAAGTTGCGGCTTTCTTCGTTTCCAGCGTTTTTAGCGACTTCGTACAAGATTTTCACTAAATCGTCGTGTGAAAAATCGACTTCTTTGAAGAACGCGCGAGAAATCAAGGCTTCCACGCTTTTGTTTTTCGGCAAGTCGTTTAGGAGGATGATGAGGCCTCCCTTGAACTCGAAGCGGTCTGGAACGTCGAGGTCGCGGCTGGAAACCCAGTTCACGACGCGTTTGCCGGTCGCGCTCCAGCACGCGCTTTTAAGTAAGCCCACGATTTCGGGGCTTTCCAGCATGCCGTCGCAGTCGTCGAGGACGAGGATTTTGTCTTGGTTTCTGTAAAGGTAGGTGTAGAAGCCGAGGGGCGTGATGTGCGTGTTTAGGACTTCGTAGTCTTGGCCGAGCGTTAAGCCTTCCTCGGCGAGGGTTTTGAGGGCGTAATGCGTTTTTCCTAGCCCTCCGCGGCCTGAAAAGATGGCGGCGTTGGCTCGGCGTTGCGCGATGAGGCGCACGTAGTCTTTGACGCCGAGGAAGTATTGGTCGGCTTCGCTCGCCGCCGAGTTCTTGATGGCTTTGATGGCTTCATCCTCGGCGAGTTTAGTGGCTTCTTCGAGGTCGAGGTTTTGTTGGTGGTTGAGTCGTTGTTCTTCTTCGAGGACTTCTTTGGCGGTGGGTTCTCGGCACTCGGGTTTTTTCTCCGCTAACTCGTTCAGGATGCTTTCGAGGTGCGCGTAGTTTTCTTTTCGCGTCAAGGTGGAGTCCCACTCGGCTTCAAAATCCACGACGTCGGTGGCGATTCCTCGGGATTCACACATCGCTTTGATGGCGGCGTCATTCTTGCGGTAATTCATTTTGTGGTTTTACCTCTTTTCGTGTTTCGCTACTTGGTAGTACTCGCCGTGTCTACTTCCAACACAAATCCCTTGCGCTTCGCCCTTTTTGGTTTCATTTTTTTTACCTCCAGTAGTAGGTTTTTGATGCGCTGCCGTAATGAG
>JBBILJ010000061.1:0-5808 GCA_037444945.1 Microcaldota archaeon
ACCGGTTTCCCTTGAATTCGCGTAAGGGTTCAACGCCCGCGTAAGAGTTGAGCTTGGTTCCGCTGCGGGTGCTCTTAAGTCGGCCTTCCTTCACCATTCCTTCGAGGGTGTCGAGGAGGCTTTTGTGGATTTGGGCGGCCTTGCTCGGCGAGAACGCGACGGCTTCAAAGGACACGTCCGCGCGCCCTTTTTCCTTGGGGTATGGCTTGATTTGTGTGGGGCGCAGCCTGGAGCCGATGCCGGTTCGTTCGTGAAGTTGGCGAACGAGTTTTTCAACCATCTTTTTTTCTGCCTCCATTGGAAATCGAACTAAACGGTATGGGGGGTTTGCGCGGTTTAAACGGCTTTCGCCTGCCGCAGGATTTTGTGAGCGTTATTGAACAACACGTTCTCGAGCTCTTTTTTGTTCAAGTCCAGGCTCTTAGTGAAGGTGAGGGCGTCGGCGGGGCTCCACACGGGAAAATCAGAGCCGAAGAGCACTTTGTCCGCGCGTTCAAGATAATTGATAGCGCGATTGAGTTCGCCGCGCATTGCGCGCAAGTCTTTAGCGGCGCGCGGGCCGCGATTCGCGACCGTCCCTAAACCCGAAATGTCGGCGTACGCGTTTTCGTTCTTGTAGACGACTTCGGCGGCGTCCATGAACCACGGCGTTCCGAAGTGAGCGAGCACCACCGTCAAGTCCGGGTGCTTGACGCAAACCTCGTCGACGCGCAAGGGATGCGCGAGTTTGGCGAGCGAGCCGCGCAAGTAAACGTCACCCGTGTGAATGAGAACGGGGAGGCGGCGCGCTTCGCAGTAATCGTAAAGCGGCTCGTAGGCTTCGTGTTCGGGGCCGTACGGGTGGTAGGCGGGATAAATTTTGACGCCGAAGCCCTTCCCCGCCTTCAGCAGGGCGAGGACTTCCTTGACGCCGCCCTGTCCCTGTCTTCCCTTCTCCATGTCGGGGCTTAGAATAGGGACGAAGTCCGGGTAGCGCGCGGCGAGCGCAAGGGTTTCGCGGTTCGTCAGCCACATCGTTTTGGCGGGGTAAGACGCGAGGAGGAGACTTTTGCTGATGCCGAGGCGCTTGTTTTCGCGCGCCAAAAAATCAGGGTTACGCGCTTGGGGGTGGAGGCGCGCCGCATCCCGGCACTGCGAGTTGAAGACGTGCGCGTGAAAGTCGATGATGTTCATGGCTGCCAGCGAAATTAGGCCTAACCCTATTAAAACAATCACGCGCTCAAGTTTTCTATGCGCCGCATCCTCCTCGCCCTGCTGCTGGTGAGTGCGCTCTTCGCCTTCATTTTAGGGTACGAAACCAAAATGGCCGGCATCGCGGCACAAGCCACTCCCCTGCTGACGGTTGCTCCTGCCTTCTTCAACACTTCGACGCCGACACCTCTGTCAGGAACGATAAGTAACGTGTCTTCGTCGGGTGCGCGCACGGTGCGCTTGGCGCTCCCCGCCGTCGACACGACGGACAAGGGTGCACTCGCTACACTGGAAGTGGATGTCAAGCGCGGGGACGGAAGCGTGTTTCTGAAGATGGATGAAGGCAAACCGCTCACGGATCCAGAAACGCAGAACTCGCTGCGCACCGCCGTCGACGTGGCGCGCGGTCTGCTCGGCGAGGGAACGTATAATTACGACGTCTACTTTAGCATCTCCACACCCTCGAACCTTGTGGGTGGGGCGAGCGCGGGCGCGGCCGCCGCCATCGCTCTCATTGCCGCCCTGAATGGCTCTAAACTCAATTCGAGCGTCCTCATCACGGGCACCGTTGACGCGAACGGCCGTATCGGGCCGGTCGGCAAAATCTTACCCAAAGCGCAAGCCGTCAAGGCCGCCGGGTACCAAACCTTTCTTGTCCCCATTGGGGAAAGCGTGCAGACACAGCTCGTCGAGAACTGCACGACCGCCAACCAGGGCGGTTCCGTCGTCCGCCAATGTCAAACGCACTCGGTTCTGGTGAATGTGAGTGATGTAACTGGTTTGAACGTCGTCGAAGTCGCGTCCGTCGCGGACGCTCTACCCTACTTTGCGCGAAACGACTAAGGGGATGGAAAACGAGTCTTCCTTCGTCCTCACTTACGAAATTGACGAGCCACGCCGCGTCGTCCGCCTATTAGACTACGACCACCCTGACCGCGTCTACGAAAAAACGCACTAAGCCCGTGAAACCCAATGGCTTCCCTTCGACCCCTCCTCTTGCTTCTCGCCGCCGCGGCAATCATCGCGCTCGCGCTCGGTTTTTTCCTCGCGCCCGGCGACGAAGTCTCGATTCAACTCGACGCGCCCGCCGTCACTTCAACCGGAGCGGGGACTCTGGCGCACTTCACGCTCTCCGCTCGACCTGGGCAAGGCCGCATCCTTCTTGACGCGTCCCACGCGCAGTTTGATACCACCACCCAAGACGCGTTCCGCAACGCGCGCGCCGCCGCCGCGAATTATTTGCACCACGATTTTGGCGGCACCGACTTCATTCTCGCCTCCGACTCGGCTCCCGCCGTGGAAGGCGAAAGCGCTGGGGCGCTGCTCGCCGTCGGCATCGTTTCACTCGCGAGTGGGGAAAGCATTCGCAGCGATGCTGCGGTGAGCGCCGCCATCGAAGCCGACGGCCGCCTCAACCCCGTCGGTGGTTTGGATGAGAAACTCGCGGCCGCCGCTCAAGCCGGCAAACGCGTCTTCGTCATTGCTGCCAAGCAAGACCTCAAACACGAACCAGACTTAGTCCAGCTCTACAACGTGAGCATTGTGCGCGCCGCCACCCTCGCCGACGCCGAAACCGCGCTCGAAAAGTGAGGCGCGAGCCGTTTTCCACTCTCCCAAAATCTTTTATTGCTAGACGCCCACTATTAATTTAACTGGAAGGTGGTTTTCATGGCGATTCGTCGCAAGCGTTTGTTCGAAGATTTGGACGACTTATTCCCGGACTTCGACAAAATTGAAGACATGATGGACGAGATGCTCCGCGACATGCAGAGCGGCGCGTTCAAGCAAGTCAAGCCCGGCGAGCCGCTCGTGTACGGCGTCAACATCCGTATCGGGCCGGACGGCAAGCCCGTCATCAACCAGTTCGGCAACGTCACTCCCAAAGGCGTGAAGGAAGAACGCGAACCCCTCGTCGACGTGATCGCGGAGAAGAAGCACGTGCGCGTCGTCGTCGAACTCCCCGGCGTGGAGAAAGACCAAATCCGACTCACTGTCCAGCCCGATAATTTGCGCATCGCGGTCAACAACCCGCAACGCAAGTTCAGCAAGCAAATCCGCCTCCCCGCCCCCGTGCGCGAGGAAAGCGCGAAAGCCACCTACAAAAACGGCATCCTCGAAGTGTTGCTTGAGCGCGCCGAACCCGTCAAAGAAGAAAAAGGTAAAAGCGTCACCATCCACTAACGCCGCCACGCCCACGGCAGGCCCCTTTTCCCCGCTTTTTCTCTCTTCCTTCTCTTCTCCTATTCTTGCTTCCAGTGCTATCTAACGCCAGTTTTTGCCGCTTCCAAGCCTTTTCAAGCAACGGCAGAACCCGAGCACTGGAGCGCACGGGCTGGTTTTGGTTTAAAAGCAAGGTTTCGACGTAACTCGTCTTCCCTGTAAGGGAGGCCGCCATGACCCCCCTTGAGGCAGGCGTGAACGCGTCGGTTCAACAAAAAGGTCGGCGAAAACAACCCGCTGAATCAGGGAAAAACCTCCGCTCCCTCCCCCGCACACTTTCCCGCTTCACCACCGGGCTCTCTCACTCGCAAACCTTTTCGGCCGCGCGTCCCGCCTCCTCACCCTACTCACAAAAAAACTTTGAGGCGATCGAAAATGCAAAAACTCGACGTCACGGGCTTAACGCTCGCCGAACTCCAAGAAATCGCCACTCATTTTCGAGGCAGCCTTCTGCACTTCTCCCGCCGTGGAACTAATGTTGTAGTAGAGGTAGAAACGCATACTCCAACCGCTTCGCAAAGAGAATTTCTGATTCCGACAATGTCCTTCTAAAAGAAACTAAAAAAGGACGGCCAGTGGTGCGAGCCTATAAGTTTCGCATCTATCCTTCCCTTGCACAGGAAGCTCTATTGAATCAGCACCTTATCATATCGCGATACGTGTGGAATGATTGTCTGGCGTTTGTGAAAAAATTTTACCTTGACTTTGAACTGTTTCCCTCCCGAAAGACAGTTCGTGAATTCGCAAAACATACCGGAATCTATGCCCAAGCGAGCTACAATGTAGCGAATAGGCTCTATGATACGCTGATTTATTTTTTGAAGAATCGAAAAACCAGAAATCGAATAGGGTTTCCGCGCTTTAAGAGCTACGACGCGATGAAGAGCATTACCTACACTCAGTACCCTGGTCACGGTTTCGTACTGGATGGTAAACAACTGCGGGCATCACCTTATGGAACTTTCAAGACACGGGGATTATCTGAAATTAGTGGGAGAATTTTGACCTTATCACTCAAGCGTGCACCAACTGGAAAATGGTTTGGAATTCTAACTGTAAGTGAAGCGGTCAAGGTCATAGCACCCAATGGTCACCCCGCCGTTGGAATCGACCTTGGAATCGAAAAGCTAGCAACTCTTTCCGACGGGCGCATGATTCGGAATCCCCGCTTACTAGAACTCGAACAACTCTCTATTCGTCGATTACAAAAACGTTTATCGCACAAAACAAAATTCAGCGTCAACTATTCAAAGTGCAAACGACGCCTTGCAATTGCTCATGAGCGCGTGGCGAACCGTCGACGAGACTACCCGCACAAGGTCAGCCGCCACCTTGTCGAGAACTATGGCTTAATTGCAGTTGAAGACCTTGCAATTAAAAACTTGGCGCGGGGTCGTCTTTCAAAGAGTATCTATGATGCCTCTTGGGGAGAGTTGCTAAGGCAATTGAACTACAAGGCTGAAAGCGCTGGTTGTTCAGTTACCTTTGTGAACCCATGCGGGACAAGTCAAGTGTGTTGGGCTTGCAAGAAACGCAGCGCAAAACCTCTCTCCAAAAGGGTGCACAACTGTTTTAACTGTGGTTTCACAATCGACCGCGACGTAAACGCGGCTCGGAACATACTCGCACGAGCTACGGCGGGCTACGCCGAAAGTCAAGCCTCTGGAGACGATTCCGCTACTCCCAATTCGCCTGTCTGGGGGTATGAAACGTCAGTGAACGAGGAAGCCCAAACAAAGCATGGCAGTGATGCAAATTGAAGCCCCACCTCACCTTCTAACGCCCGGTGACACCAACGAAGAGGGCTTCAAGCGACGCCCCTTCACGTTTTCTTTTTCTCGTCCCGCTGCTCGCGGTGATAGAGCTGCAAGCGGCGGAACCACACCGGCTTCATCCAATAGTACCCGGAGGGGTCGTCGCGCTCCAGAAGACCGAGACTGTGCGCCTTGAAAACGGCGTGCGTGTACCTTGGAACATTGGCGAATTCTGCGAATTCAACCGTGCGTTGTTTGGAGCCAAAAAAGCGGTTTTGGCGGGTTTTCCCGTGCGGCAAAAACAACAAGGAAAGAACGCGGACGTGCTCAAGCGAAAGATCTCGCTTCTGCAAGAGGTCGCGAAAACTCTGCGCGCGCCGAGGAACCATACTGACTCGTTTGGGTGCCCGCACCCTTTAAAACCGTGTTTTTCTTAACAAAAACCGAGACTCAACCCCCCCTGAATCTGCCCTCAACCCCGTTTTTCCCTTACTCGCAGTCCCCGGATTTGGTTTGCCGCTTTCGGAGAGTCCGCGTCCTTATGTTCGTGCAAAAACTCGTCCTCAAGAACTTTAAGTCGTTCCGCAACGCGAACATCCAATTCGAGAACGGCTTCAACGCCGTCGTGGGTCCAAACGGGAGT
>JBBILJ010000062.1:0-5805 GCA_037444945.1 Microcaldota archaeon
GCCGTCGCCCACAACGTGAGAACCCTCACAACCCAGATTTATTGGACACTCTCCGGTGACGCGTTCAGAGCGTTGCAGCGACGCGTTCCCGGCCTCGTCGTCAAACACGTCAAACCCGCGTTACACGAGTACGGAGCGCCCGGCGTGATGGGAACACAGCAAGGTTCTCTAATGGCTCCGCACGGGACCAACCGAGGGCCTTGCGTTGCGCTGGGCGTCGGTGTGACGTTGAGCGGCGTTGGAGTCACGGCTCGAGGCGTGGGCGTCGAAACGAACTGCGAAATAAAGAAGGGAGTTGCCGTCGCGGCGAGGGTTGGCGTCGAAGCGGCTGGAGGCGTTGGGGATCGCACGCAACCCGCGAGTAAGACGACGGAAGCGAGCACGAGAAGAAGGGTTAAACGCGTCATGGCGACAAGTCTACGCGGGAGTGGCTTGTGCGGCGGCCTTCTCTTCAACTTGCGCGCCTTTGGCTTTCTTGACCAGGTTCGTGATTTCGCCGGCGAGCTTGTTTTGCTCCTCCTTGCTGTCTTTAAGGAGACCGATTTTCTTAATGAGGTCCTTGTTCTTCGAGTAACTCAACCCGAACGCGTTCGGGTACCGCTCCACGAGGACGCGGGCGGTCGTGCGCAAGTGCACGCCTTTGGTGCGGCCCATTTAATTCATTCACCTACAGTAAGCGTTGAAGCTTTCTTTTCGCGCGAGCGAAAAAGAAGAAATAAAATAAGCCGAAACGGCTTTAAAACCCCTTTCCCGCTTGGCGCGTTGGACGCTTTATTGCCGGTTTTTTCAGATTTTGCCGACGAGCTCCAGACCGGGCGTGAGGGCTTCCTCGCCAGGCTGCCAGCTTGCGGGGCACGCCTTGGTGGGGTGTTCTTCGACGTACTTGGCGGCTTGGAGTTTTCGGAGGATTTCCGGCGTGCTGCGCCCGATGCGGTTGTCGTGCAACTCGAAAGCTTTCACGATGCCCGCCGGGTCAATGATGAAGGTGGCGCGCTGGGAAACGTTTTCGGAGTCGTTGAAGGTGCCGAATGCGCGGCACAACTTGGCGGACGGGTCGGAGAGCATGGGGTAGTTGACTTTCGCGATGGCGGGTGAAATGTCGCGCCACGCCTTGTGTACGTATGCCGAGTCAATGCTTACGCTCAGCACTTCGGCGCCGAGTTTTTGGAATTCGGAGTAAAACTTCGCGGCTTCTTCGAGCTCGGTCGGGCAGACGAACGTGAAGTCGCCCGGGTAGAATAGTAGAACGACCCAACTCAAAGTCCGGAATTTTTTCCCCAATTTTGAGCATCAAGTAAGCACCTCTCGTTCAATCAAGCCGTACGTCTGAATCGAATAATAACGTTACATTTCAATAGCCCCGGGCGGATTCGAACCGCCGTCCCAGGCTCCAAAGGCCCGTATCCTTGACCACTAGACGACGGGGCTACTGACGGCAGGCTTAGGGAGCCAAGGCATTTTAAGCGGTGCGGAGCACGCCACGCAAAGAACGCGCGGGGAGAGGGGTATCGAAACGGTTAAGAGACGACTCCGCCAAGCGTCTTGCAGGTGATTCGTTCGTATGTGCATCAAGAACTGGAAAAAGATGCTTCTCGCCGCCGTCGCGTTCGCCGTCATCGCGCAAATCATTCACACGCTCGGCGCCTTCCTGACGATGTCGTACTACACGAACCCCGCTTACTTTCCGCTGTGGAGCAAACTCATGATGCCGAGCCCCAGCCCGCCCGGAGCGGACTTCTACCTCATCGCGCTACTCTTCGGCCTCGCCGTCGGCTTCATGTACGCGCTGGGCTTTAGCGTGCTGCAAAAAAGCATTCCCGGCAAGGGAGCCGCGCGGGGCGTCACGTACGGCCTCGTGCTCTTCGCGCTCGCCGTCGTCCCGAACACTCTAAGTAGCGTCCTCACCCTCGCTATCCCGTTCTGGCTCCTCATCGAGTGGGCCATCGAAAGCCTCGTCATCTTCGTCGCGACGGGCGCCGTGTACGGCAAACTCCTCGCCGAATAAAACCTGCTCCCGCCGAGCGCCCTCCCCCTAAACGCCTCCAAGGGGATTAAAAGCCTCGGCGGGCAAAAACTCTTTCCAACGCAGCCCCGTGCGGGGGTCGCCTAGAGGTATGGCGGCAGCCTGCTAATTTCCGTTCCAAGGAATTGGCGGTCAGCCGAGAGCTGTTTTCGCGAAAGCGATTCGTGGGTTCGATTCCCACCCCCCGCGCTCCTTCTTCTTTTTCGTTCGCGAGCCGCGTGGCCGTCCTTGTTTTAAGAGTTGCTTGCGAAGTGAGAATCATGGCGAAACGCGAGTTGTCAGAGGCGGAGCGGCGGCGCACGATGCGGGTGAGCGTGGAGGAGTGCGGCGTCTTCAACGTGACGGGACGTTTCGGCTCGGATTTTGTGTCCCCCCTCGCGATCGCGCTTGGCGCCAGCAGTTCCCAGATTGGTTTTCTCGCCTCGTTTCCTCAACTCTTGTACGCGGCGGTGCAGCAGGGGAGCCCGGCCTTGATGCAGTGGGCAGGGAAGCGCGCGAAACTCATGGGGTTTTTGGCGCTCTTTCAAGCGTTTTTGTGGCTGCCTGTTCTCGCCGTCCCGTTTTTGGGTTTGGCGGGAAATGACGCCATTCTCCTCCTTACCGTCGTCGTCGCCTGGATTAACGTGTTCGAGGGCTTGATTGCGCCCGTGTGGGCGAGCGTGATGGGGGACGTGGTGCCGCTGAGCGAGAGGGGGCGTTATTTTGCGCGGCGCAACGCGGTCGGCGACTTCGTCGGCCTCCTCGCCCTCCCCGTGGCGGGCTTTATTCTCTCGCGCTTTTCGGGCGCTGACGTGTTCGTCGGCTTCGCCGTTCTCTTTTTCGTCGCGTTCGCAAGCCGGTTGTACGGTTCGCGCTTGCTCGCCTCGTACGGGGAGCCGCCACTGCAACAGGAGCGGCGTCCCGCCGTCTCGCGCTTATTCGACGGTTTGTCGAAAACCGTTTTTCGACGCTTTTTGTCGTGGTCGTTCCTACTCAACTTCGCGGTGAACGTGGCCTCACCCTTCTTCGTGGTGTTCGCGTTGCGCGACTTGCACTTTGACTACTTCACGTACTCCCTCATCGTGACAGCAAACACGCTCGGCTACTTGTTGAGTTGGAATTACTGGGGAAGGCTAGTGGACCAGTACGGGAGCCGCAAAGTCCTCGTCGCGTGCAGCATTTTCACGGCCGCCATTCCCGTCCTCTGGCTCACCAACCAAAAACCAGCCTTCCTCCTCTTCGCCGAATTCTTCTCGGGTTTCGCGTGGGCGGGCATCAACTTGGCGTCGTTTGATTACGCGTTGGACGCGTCAAGCAGCGAGGAGCGCGCGCAACTCGTCGCACAACGCAACCTCGCCGTCGGCCTCGGCACGTTCTTGGGCGCCTCACTGGGCGGCTTGATGCTGGCTGCGCACATGGGTTTTCTAGTCTTTGTTGGGATTCCGGCCGTGCTCGCCGCCTCCGCCGTACTGCGCCTCCTCGCCGCACTCTACTCAACGCCGCGCCTGCGCGACGTTGAGCCCGGGCACCCGCACGTGCCCGAGCACTTGTTTTTAGTAAAGGCGCTGGCGGGCTACCCGACACGGCGCGGTTTTGGGGAAGGAGTCGGCTTCTTTTTGCACTTGACGCTCGCCGCACAGCGAGCCGCCGTGTCGGGTGTGCGGCGGGGAGTGAGGGGCGTGGGAAAAGTCGGTTCGCGCCTTAGGCGAGGAGTGCTCTGAGGGCGACGGTGGCGTACGCGCCAGACGGGAGCGAGAAGCGGATGCGCACGGGGTCTGGAGAGAGGATTTCGAAGCCAAGCAGCGGCACGGTGAGGGGTCGGCGGGCGCCTTTGCTGGAGAGTTCGGGGAGTTGCTTGAGTTGAAAGTCCTTGGGCGCGAGGCCCTCGCGTTTGAGGAGTTTTTCTTCAAAAGGCGAAGGGTGCGAGTCGTAACCGATGAGGTTACCCGCAAGGAAGGCTTTCTTTTTTTGGAGCAGAGCCGTCACTTTTTTGGCTTGCTGCAGGCTCGTGACCTCTTCGCTTTGCTTGGAGGGGAAACCACTTTTTTCGGCGGCGTAAAACCAGTCTCCTTTTTCGGCTTCAAAGAGTTTGGCGTACGCGGCGCGCTCCTCGAGCATTTCGTTGAATAATTGAGATTGGAGGGCATGCACAAACATGAGTTGCAGCTTGCGCGGCAACTTGCGCAGAGCGCCCACGTAATCGTTCGGGTACGCGTGCAAGTGCGCGAGCAGCGAGCGCTCGTACTGCAAACGGACCGGAAAGCGGTTGAGGGCCTCCCCCCAGTCCCAGTCCGCGACGAGGGCTTCGCGGGCTTGGCGCGCGTCGAGCGGCTCGCTTTCATCCACAAAAGCGAGATAATTCTTCACGGCGTCCTCGGCCTTACCTTGCACGAGGAGCTTACCAACGAGGTGCGTGTTGCGCCGCACGCTCCCGAAGCGCTGCTCGCCGAAGTAATTCGGAATCACGCCGCCGAGTTCTTTATCGCGCGCCCTGATTTTTTCCGCATCGGGGGCCGCGGTGCCGTTGCCGCAGTTGGCGGCGGTGAGGGTGAGCGTGAAGCGGTTGCCTTGTAGCGAGCCGAGGCGCACCTTGTCGGTCGCCGTCCACGCGCCGAGGATTTTGAGGTCTTTCACGTGCACGCTGCGCAAGCGGTCGGGCTCGATGGCGAACGCGGAGCATAACTGCGTCGTGACGGCTTGGCGGTCCTTGGTGCCCGCAAAATCGAAGCGCCGCGCATTGACGTGCAGCGCGCGCCCCAACGCGTCCAGTCCTTGCACGGTGTTCCACCGCTCCTTTTGGAGCACGAAGTGAGTGAACTTGCCGGGCGTTGAAGGGTGCGTGATGGGTTGATCGACTTGGTAAACGGCGCCGTCGGCCCCGATTTCCTCCACCATAAACTGGCGGGGCTCGAACGTAAAGGAGGCGAGGGGGAGGGCGGAGAGCGCGAGGGAAGCGGGAGGCGTGCTTAGCGTCTTTTTCGCTCGCGGCGTGGTTTTCGCTTTTGCCGTGACCGAGGCTTTCGTTTTTTTGGGCGTTTTCTTGGCGCGCGGGGTCGTTGAAGCCATGACTTGAAATGAGCGAAAGGGTTTTTATTACGCGAGGCGTAGAGCGTATCGGGTTTCCAAGCAAGCCGAGAGGCTTAGGTGGACGTTGTTTCGCGTTGAGCCTTGAGGCGGAAAGCCCGTTTGATTCGCCGAATTGTTTTTCGTCGAAAAAAAAGGCAGGTGGACTAAAAAGTATGGAAGAACACTCTCAAGCCCGCTCGGAAGGGCTGCAAATGCTCGCCATCAGCGTCCTCATCGGCGCAGTCATTATTGGCGGCGTCATGTGGTTCTCTGCGAGCGGCATCCAAACCCAGCTCAGCGGCATCCAATCCAGCCTGGGCGATGTCAAGGTCGCGCTTCAAACCGCGCGCCCTGCCGCCACGGCGTACCCGCAACCCACGCAAGGAGCGGCTCCCACCGCGATTCCGACGCCGAAGGGACCTGTTAACATTGACATTAGCGGCAAGCCGATTCGCGGCACGGCGGACGCGAAAGTCACGATCGTTGAGTTCAGCGACTTCCAGTGCCCGTACTGTGGCACGGCTGAGCCGACGGTTGAACAAGTCATGAAGGACTACGCGGGTAAAGTGAAATTGGTTTACTTCGAGTTCCCGCTCTCGCAAATCCACCCGTACGCTGAGAAGGCGGCGGAGGCAGGCGAGTGCGCGAAGGACCAAGGCAAGTTCTGGGAGATGCACGACCTCATGTTCACGCACCAGGACAAGCTCACGGATGCGGACCTTAAGGGTTACTCGGCG
>JBBILJ010000063.1:0-5747 GCA_037444945.1 Microcaldota archaeon
TACGAGTCTTGGGAATGGGGGAGGCTGCAGGTACGTCAGGGGGAACGGTAAAATGTTGTAATCCTAGAAGGACCACCGGTGGCGAAGGCGTGCAGCCAAAACATGTCCGACGGTGAGGGACGAAGGCCAGGGGAGCGAATGGGATTAGATTTGCCTCCCCTCTCCAAAACAAAAACAAGAACAAAGCTATAAGGGACCGAGAGCTAATGCTACCCGACTAGAAATGTCGAATCACTCGTTTTCGCAACCAAACTACAACGATGTTCGACGTCTTTTCCAGCATTTCTCAAGGAAGTCCAAACAACAAGCGCACTTGCCGAGAACGTTTTCAAAAGAACTCGCAAGACTGTTAGGACTCTTGCACGGAGACGGGAACATGTCCGGAAATCGGATTCTGTTCACCGATGAGTGCAGAGAGTTTCACGACGTGATTCGCCGACTTTTCTTCAAAGTGTTCAGCATTCAGTTGAACCTGTTTGAAGACAAGGCTCGACACACGTTTTACAGTCATACGAAGAACAAAGCAGTTTACGCCTTTTTCGTCCGAGTTCTCGAGGTTCCGGAAGGTCCTGTTCGGACCCTTTCAGCGCCCACGTATCTCGAGCGACTTGACGATAAACTCCTCGCGGAGTACGTCGGCGGGTTGTTCGATGCGGAGGGAAGCGTGAGTAATCGGCAAGCTGAGGTTTGCTTTTATACGACCTCCAAACCGCTCTTCAACGTGGTTTCGCGTTTTCTTAAAAAAATACGCGTGAACTACAGCACATACATTCGTACGCGAAGGGCGAGAAAAGAGTTCGACTTACATATTTATGGGCGTGACGACGTGAAGGCGTTTTCCAAACGCGTTCAATTCATGCACCCGGAAAAACGAAAGCGCTTGGCTTTGATTCTTGCGGAGAGGGAGCACTAAAAACCCCAGTAGTCCTGGCAGTAAATGATGCAGACTTGGCGTTGCACTTGCTTAGGGCGGGTGCAGTGCCGTAGCGAAGGCGTTTAGTCTGCCACTTGGGGAGTACGGTCGCAAGACTGAAATAGAAGAAGCTCTTTTACTTGTCCATGGGATTTTCGAACCTCGCGTACTTGGCGGGAGCGCTCCGAGATGGAAGCGTTTTCTACGACAAGGCAAGCCGCAATTACCGCGTGATGTGGTACGAGGACAACCAGACTTGGTTGTCCAACTCCATCGCACGCCGCGTTGCGGTCGAGTTCGGTAAGAACCCGCGCTTGGAAGAATACAAGCCGTCGCGATACCGCGTCGTGCTTTATTCACAGCAAGCGTTCAACCTATTCATCAATGAATTCGGTTTTGTTTCGCCGCAAGTCGGTTGGAACACGCCGCAAAACATTCGATGTGCGAGCGACGAGGCGATTGCCGCCTACGTCGCGGGATTTTTCGATGCCGAGGGCGATGTGAGCGTGAAGAATTACGTGGCGGGCTTCAGCCAAAAGAATGTGAACTCGCTTGAGTTCATTCGCAACTGGCTGGTCCGAAACGGAATTTCTTGCAGCAAATTGTTCTGCGCCGACAAAAAGTCGGGCACGCACCGGTTTTACTTCACCTCGAAGGAAAACTTCAGTCGTTTTAGTTCACTCGTACCGTTCGAACACCCGGACAAACTTTCTTTTTTTGGGATTCTTCTACAGTAAACTTAAAGGAATTGGCGGGGGAGCACCACAAGCCGTGGATGCTGCGGTTCAATTGGACTCAACGCCGGGAAACTCACCAGGAGAGACAGCAGAATGAAGGCCAGGCTGAAGACCTTGCCTAACAAGCTGAGAGGTGTTGCATGGCCAGCGTCAGCTCGTGCCGTGAGGTGTCAGGTTAAGTCCTGCAACGAGCGAGATCTCCGTCCACAGTTGCCAGCGCGGAAGCAATTTTGCGCGCACTCTGTGGAGACTGCCCGCGTGAAGTGGGAGGAAGGAGGAGGCGACGCTAGGTCTGTATGGCCCGAATCTCCTGGGCCACACGTGGCATACAATGGTCGAGACAATGGGTTCCGACGCCGAAAGGCGGAGGCAATCCCCTAAACTCGGCCCAAGTTCGGATCGGGGGCTGAAACCCGCCCCCGTGAAGCTGGAATGGCTAGTAATCGCGCGTCATCATCGCGCGGATGCTCAAACAACCCCAACTTTTTAAGCGCCCGACGCGTTTTCGCGTCAGGTGCTTTCTCGTGCTCCAAGAAAACCTCTTCTACCTCGCCGGCCTCGTGGCTGGCGACGGGTACATTGAAGTGAAGAGGCACCGCGTAGACATTCGCGTCGCGTCGGCCGCGTTTGCAAAACAAATTTTTGCAGTGTGTCCAGACGCCGCGAACCTCGACGTCAAACATCAACGTGTTCGCGTCACGTCCAAAACTTTTTGTGACGTTCTCGTGAACGACTTCGCGATTCCGCGAGGCTCCAAGTCTTACGCTTTGCGCGTTCCGCTCGCCGTTCAACAAGCGAGCAAGAACCTGCAAGCACAGTACTTGGCGGGGTGGTTTGATGCGGAGGGATGGTTGGAAGTCGAGTCGCGATACTCGACGGCCAATCCTCGAATTCGGTTCTGCATTTGCGACGCGCGCAATAGGGACGATTTGCTGGAATTGATTGCGAGGCAGGGGCTTCACGCCACTGCGTTTTCGAGCGGTGAGCGGCACTGCATCGACCTTAATGGTCGAAACGCGGTGCAGCGATTCTTGGAAACCATACCGGTAAAGCACGAAAAGTTTTTCAGCGGGTTGTGGGCAGCGCATTGAATATGTCCCCGCTCCTTGCACACACCGCCCGTCAAGTCATCCAAGCGAGTCTTTAGTGAGGCGCGCGCCTCGCGCGCGCGTCGAGCTAGAGGTTCGTGAGGAGGATTAAGTCGTAACAAGGTAGCCGTAGGGGAACCTGCGGCTAGATCACCTCCAATTGGTTGCGAGACCTAAAACTCGTTTTTGGAGGATCGACAGACATTGTGCTGGATCCAAGCGCTTCGCTTGGCTCTCCAACAATTCCGTCCTGCAAATCCCAAAGCCTATCCAAAGAAATTGTTAGAGCGGAGAGTTTGCGTGGGCTCGTGGCGCAGCGGTAGCGCGCCTGCTTTGCAAGCAGGAGGTCGTGGGTTCAAAAAAAACCCTCGCGCCAAAGCGGTTTTCGTTGCGCGGGGGTTTTGGAAACTCCCACCGAGTCCACTCATTTCTTTGTCCGCGCCCCCGTCAAACGGGGTGCGGGCTGCAGCGGTTCTCCAGTAGGCCCCGGCGCAACCGGGCGTGGGGATTCGAAGAGTTTTCGTGCATTTCAAGCGGACGACCCCGCGTTTCCCGTAAGGGATTCGCGGTTGTTTTTTGTTCCGCGCATGAAAGCGGATAGTAGGTTGTTGGAGAAGTTCACTGCATGAAAGCGTAGTGGAAATTTAGAGCATATTTAGGTGCTACAAGCTGCAACTGTCCAGTGGATGGTTAGGCTGGGGTAGCGACGACGGGCGCAGCAAGCTGCGAAAAGCCACGGGGAGGAGCAGGCATCCCGCGATCCGTGGATCCCCTAATTGCCCCGAAAGGGGCGAAGACCGCCCGAATTGAAATATCTTAGTAAGGCGAGGAAAAGAAACCAACAGGAATTCCGGCAGTAACGCGAGTGAACCCGGATGAAGCGCAAACCGACGAGGCGCGGCAACGCGTCTCGAATGTGGTGTTCGGACCGCCTTTTTAACGCGGGCTCCCGAGCCGAAGTGGGCTGGAACGCCCTCTCACAGACGGTGATAGGCCGGTAGGCAAAGGGAGTTCGGGTGTTGGCGAGTTCCAGAGTAGCGTGCCCCGAATTGGGCGCGCGAACGCGCGGGTATTAACCCGCAACGCAAAATATAACCCCAGACCGATAGCGTATCAAGTACCGCGAGGGAAAACTGAAAAGCACCCCGAAAGGGGGGTTCAAAGACCCTGAAACTGGGCAGTGACAATCAGATACGGCGCGAAAGGAATGACCGAAAGGGATCCAGTGTCGTATCATACTTCTTGAAGCAAGAGCCAGGGAGTTTATGGACGTGGCGAGCATTGCGCGAAGCGAAAGCGATAATCCGCAACCAGCCCTTGAGGTTGGCGAGGGAGGACGTCGGAAACGGCGTCGAGTCACGTTCCTAAGACCCGAAGCCTAAGCGATCTATGCGCGAGCAGGGCGAAGCCGACCTACAGGTTGGTGGAGGCCCGCAACCGGTTCTGGTCTATCCGATCGGGTGACTTGCGTATAGGGATGATAGTTCATTCGAGCTAGGCGATAGCGGGTTCCTTCCGAAGTGATCTATAGATCAGCCCCGCCGGAGGCGGGCGCCGTGTAGAGCCACCGATTAGGGGGAGCGGGGAGTAACATCCTCACCTCCTTGTCAAACTCCGAAGACGGCGCCGCCGCAGAGGGCGGGAGTCGGGCTGTTCGAGGCAAGCGCGAACGCCGAGAGGGGAACGACCCCTACCGTGGTTAAGGCCCCCAAGCGGGGACTCAGTGTAAAAGGAAGTCGTCGGAATTCTCAGACAGCGGGGCGGTAGGCTCAGAAGCAGCCATCCTTTAAACAACGCGTAACAGCGGACCCGTCAAGGGTTCTGGCGGCGCAGACAATCGGGACTCAAGTCCCCCGCCGATACCACGGCACCCGCAAGAAAATTGCGGGATTGGGTAGGAAGGCGAACGGTTTGAGCAGAAGGCGGGCCGTGAGGTCCGCTGGATCGAATCGTTATGAATATCCTGGTGCTAGTAGCAGCAAATCCAGGCGAGAATCCTGGACGCCGAAAGGGCAAGGGTTTCTGGGCAACGCTAGTCGACCCAGAGTCAGTCGGTCCTAAGGCCAACCGTAACCGGGTAACCGAAAGGGAAACGCGTTAATATTCGCGTACCGAGTCAGAGCGCGCGGCAACGCTAGGTCTGCATGCGACACTCGGGGTTAGGCTCACGCGCCTCACGGCGCGCCAACTTCACCAGGACGGGGAAGATTCGTTGTGAAGAGCACCCGTTCAAGGAAGGAGTGGCCGCAAGGTTGAGCCAAGACCCAGAGTCCATGAAAAGTGTGCGACTGCATTTGATTCGACCGTACCAAGAACCAGTACTGGTGCCCCTGGCAGAGAAAGCCAAGGCGTGGCAGGGGAACTGAACCAAGGGAATTCGGCAAACTAGTCCTGTACCTTCGGAAGAAGGGATGCCTACTTTTCTCCCGAGATTCGTCGAGGGGGATTGGTAGGTCGCAGTGACGAGGGGACGTCGACTGTTTACCAAAAACACAGGTCTTCGCAAGGTGGAAACGCTGAGTACGAAGGCCGACGCCTGCTCACTGGCAGTATCTCAAGCTCCTTTCCAAGGGAGTAAAGGACTGCTAAAGGGCGGGACTAATTCGTCCTCCCCTATTTTATTTGCTGGAACCCTTTCTCCATTATGGATCCAGACGAAGAATATTTTCTCGGAGCTTTGGGAGACGCTTATCTTGACGAGAAGCGCTCCTGGAAAAAATGAATGACTTGCTCGAACGCGTCTTTGGCGTTCGCGGCACGATTTCCAAGCGCAATGTTTTCTGGTTGAGAAAACGAAGCAAACGGCTTTTCGAGAGAATACGGAACCTCAAACGCGAACCGTTAACCGGCGGGAAGTGGTTCGTTGCGGGATTGTTCGACACGGAAGGAAGCTTTTACCTTGCTTCCGACCACCGGACGCCCGTGATGGACATCACGCAGAGCTCGAAAGGGCTTGGCGTGCTTCACGCCGCACAAAACGTGCTCGATCGTTTGGGAATTAAGAGCGTG
>JBBILJ010000064.1:0-5704 GCA_037444945.1 Microcaldota archaeon
CGCCTCCTCGACGAACTGCCCCCGTTCATCGGCATGACGAAAATCACGAAACCCTACGTTTTCTTCCACCAGGACCGACCAGGCGAGGAGCCCGGCGTGACGGGCTTCGTCGTGATTGCGGAGTCCCACATCGCGGTGCACACGTTTCCCGCGCGCGGCAACTACCTCACTCTCGACGTGTACAGCTGCAAAGAGTTCGACCGCAAGAAGGCGGTCGCGTTCGTCAAAAAGCTCTTCCACCCCAAACTCGTGGAAGAAGAGTTCGTGGAGCGCGGCAAGCGCAACAAAGTCAATGCCATAGTGGCCGCTAAAAAGTAAGCGCGCGATGCGTGAATCCTCCTCGCTCCGCCTCGTTTTTTAACAAACCCTTACCTTACTTGCGGCATGGCTCACTGGGCGGACCAACTCGCGGACGAAATCATCGCGCGCGCCAAAAAAGAAGGCGTCGTCGCGAACGTGAAGTGCCAACAAACGCCGAGCGGCGCCAAGCACATCGGCAACCTTTGCGACGTCGCGCGCGCTTACCTGCCCTACAAAGCGGTCGTCGAGCGCGGCGAGAAAGCCACGTTTGTGCACACTACGGACGACCGCGACCCTCTCAAGGACGTGCCCGCCAAGCTCGCCGACCTCAACGGCAACTGGCATCCCGCATCCAGCCTTCCCGACGTCTCGAACCACCTCGGCGTCCCGCTTTTTTTGGTGCCCGACCCGTTTGGTTGCTGCAAGAGTTGGAGCGTGCACTTTACGAAAGTGTGGATGGAGGGCGTGAACGCGCTCGGCATGCACCCCACGCTGCACAGCGTCAACCAACTCTATGAGGACGGCCAACTCGAACCGTATGTGCGCAAACTCTTCGAGAACGCGCTTGAGGCCGGTAAGATTGTGGCGCAATTTCAAGCCACGAAGGACGAGGAGTACCTGCCCTTTGACGCGATTTGCCCCAACTGCCATCATCTCGCCAACGTGGACGCGTACGACTTGGACAAGGCGCAAGTGCACTTCGTGTGCGGTGGCAAAGCCATCAAGAAACGCAAAAGCGAGGGATGCGGCAATGACGCGTGGGTGCCGTGGCGTCAAGGCAAGCTGCAGTGGCGTTTCGAGTGGCCCGCCTTATGGGGTTTGTTTCACACTACGTTCGAGCCGTTCGGTAAGGATCACTTCGAAGGGTCGTGGAAGAGCGGTGTCGAGATCGCGCGCCGCATCTACGACATCGAGCCTCCAATCCCGTTCGTGTACGAGTTCTTTCTCGTCAACGGCGAAAAAATGAGTGCCAGCAAGGGCAACGTGTACCTCGTGCAGGACTTGCTGCGCGTCCTCGAGCCCGAAGCCTTCCTCTTCTACTACGCGAAAAGGCCAGAAATGCAGCGCGATCTCGACCTCTCGCGCCTTTTTGCGCTCGCGGACGAGTTCGACGCGGCGGAACGCGTGTTTTTCGGCTCCGAGAAGTCTCGCAGCGAAAACCGCGAGGAGAACAGCAAGCGAATGTACGAGCTCTGCGTCGAGAAACCGCCCGCCCGCCCTCCGCGGCGCGTGCCGTACTCGTTCGCCGCGGCGCTCATTCAACTCTTGGACGAAAACCAAGCTCTCGAAAAACTGCGTGAACTCGGTCACCTCGGCGACGACGCGGACGACGAAGTCCGCGCGCGCCAGCGCCTCGGCCTCGCCAAGAACTGGATTGAGTCATACGCCGCCGACGAATTCAAAATCGCGTTCATCTCCCGCGAAAAGGCGCGCGCCCGCGCCAGTGAACTGAGCGACGCGCAACGCTCCGCTCTCGTCGCCTTCGCGGACGCGTTCGAAAAGCGCCGCGGCGACCAGTCCGCGCAACTGCAGGCCGCCAAGGACGCCGCCGCCGCGGTCGGCATCACGGCGCAATCGTTCTTCGAGGCCGCGTACCTCGTCACCATCGGCAAGAAACGCGGCCCCAAACTCATCCCCTTCCTCAACGCCCTTGACGCACCGACGGTGGGGGCGCGCTTGCGCGGCACTGATTGAAACCCGGCTCGCCGCCGCTGGCGGCGAGGGTTTATTTAAGCCTCCCGCCCCTAGAAGTAGGCGAGCGAATTTTTGCGAATTCGCGTTCTCCCCCTACTTGGAGCCACCCGAAAGCATGGCGCAGTCAGACCTCAACATCGGCACCATCGGTCACGTCGACCACGGCAAAACCAGTCTCACCGCGGCGATTACCGGAAAGTTTACTGACACGCACAGTCAGGAAATCAAGCGCGGCATCACGATTAAGCTCGGCTACGCGGACTTCGCGGTCTACAAGTGCCCCTCGTGCCCCGCGCCCCAGTCTTACTCGACGCAACCCACGTGCCCCAAGTGCGGTGCCGTCGGAAAATTCGAGCGCCGCATCTCGCTGCTTGACGCGCCGGGTCATGAAACCCTTATGGCGACCGTGATTGCGGCATCCTCGATTCTTGATGGCGCGATTTTCGTTATTGCCGCGAACGAAAAATGCCCCCAGCCGCAGACTGTGGAGCACCTCATGGTGATGGAGGCGGCCGGCATTCAGCATGTCGTCGTCGCGCAAAACAAGGTCGATCTCGTGACGCGTGAGCGTGCCCTGGAGTCGCAGAAAGAAATCCGCGAATTCCTCCAAGGCTCCCCGTACGAGAAGGCACCCATTATTCCGACGAGCGCGAACGTGAAAGCCAACATTGACGCCCTCTTAATGGCAATCGAGAAAACCATTCCCACGCCGTCCCGCAAAGAAGGCGTCCCTCTGTTTATGGTGGCGCGCAGCTTCGACGTCAACAAGCCCGGCGCGCGCGTCGACAAACTCGTCGGCGGCGTTCTTGGAGGCTCGCTCGTGCGCGGGGAACTCAAAGTCGGCGACGACGTGACTCTGCTGCCCGGCATCCTGCACTCGCGCAAAGGTAAGGACTCGTACGAGCTCGTCACCACCAAAATCGTTGGTTTAAGTGCGGGAAACGAGAGCGTGCAGGTTGCCAAGCCTGGCGGTTTGGTGGGGATTTCGACGCAACTCGACCCTGCCGTCACGCACGCGGACTCCCTCGCGGGTTCGCTCGCCGGACCCAAGGACGCGTTGCCGCCCGTGCGCGAAGAAATCAAAGTCGATTTGCAGGAGTTCCGCCGCAAAATCGAGAAGTTTCCACCCTCTTTCGTCATCAACGAGCCCCTTGTGCTGGGCGTCGGCACCGCGACGACGGTGGGTTTTGTGCAGAGCGCGCAAGGACAAAAACGCCTCCAACTTAAACTCAAAAAACCCGTTGCCGCCGAAACTGGCGCTACGGTTGCCGTCATGCGCCGCGCGGGGGGCCGGTGGCACCTTTTTGGTGCCGCGAAACTCCTCGCTTGATTCTTCCAATTGGCGTTTCTTTTCGTTTTGTCCTTATTTTTAAATAGGGCTTCCCAGTAGGTTAAACATGGTTTCCTTCCCTTCCCCCGCGTCTTCACGCCGCGGCCAAATCGAGATGTCGTACCTTCTCCTCGTGGCGGGCGCCATTATTTTCGTGCTCATTACGGTTGCCGTTCTGCGTTTAGGCGTGTTTACGCAAGGCGCTCAGCAAACGCAGACGCGCATCGCGGGCTACACGGACTTTCTCAATCTCCTAGTGTACAACGCGACGGGCGTGAATGTCGGGCGCCAGTTTCCCGCCTACACGTCAGCTTGCCAAACCGTGAACGCCCAAACGTACCTCTACCTGACTTCGAACATCTCGTACGCCGGCTCGGACGCGTGCTTCATCATTAATGGTTCACACGTCACCATTGACTGTCAAGGCCACTCGATTACCACCACAGTGGCTTCCGCGAACGCCATTCGGAACTGGAACGGCACGGTTAAGCCCGGCTACGGCGCAATCACTATTCAGAACTGTGTTTTTTCAAGCGTGGGTGTGACGGTCGCGTCCTTCTTCGGCGCGAACAGTCTTGCCGTGACGGGCAACTCGTTCAGCGGAGGGGATGTCTTCAACTCGAACGCGCAGTCCGCCACGATTAGCGGAAACACGTTTACGAGCCTTGCAACCGGCGTCTACCTCTTCAATGTTTCAAACTCGTCCATTTCGTCCAACGTCATCACGTCCGCCGCCTCGAACGCGATTTACGTGGAAGCGTCCGCATCGGACTCGATTTCGAACAACAACGTGACGGGCGGGTGGAACGGGATTAACGTCGCGAACGGCGCGTCCCACACGGTTTCCGGCAACAACGTGACGGGAACGTCGTCGACCGCAATTTTTTTTGGAGCCGTGGACGCGTCAACGATTTCGAACAACTACATTAAGCCCGCTGCAGGCAACGGCGTGGTGCTTAGCGGCGGCGTCGGCAACACGATTTCAGGCAACATTGACCCCGGCACTGCGGTCTCCCTCTCTGGCGGAGGAGGCGGAATAAGTTCCTGCACGAATGGACCGGATCGCTATGCTCTCCAAGTCACGAACGCCACCACCCTCACGGTTTCGGGTAACACGTGGAAGGATGTGGCGGGCGGCAACGCGACCTACACTGGACTCTTTAACTGTGCTGGGGGTCGCGGGGTCGGCGTGGGCGTTTTTTCGTCCCGTTTCGTTACACTCTCGAGCAACACCATTACGAACAATCAAGGCGGGTGGGGCGTGAGTGGGAACTTGATGGTTCAAACAAAGAAGGGTTACGGCGTGCTCGTTAAGGACTCAGTAAACATCACGCTTTCAATCAACGCGTTGTACGGGAACGGGAACTACGCCGTCTTCGTCGCCAACTCCTCCAACCTCACCATTACCGGAAACGGTTTGGCGAGCCCGGGTTGCGGCGTCAACTACGACGCCGTCAGTTGTAATGCGAACACGGAAAACGTGGCGTGCGATTCCGCCCTCTTCAGCACGCTCGCTGCGGGCGCGTGCAACACGACGATTACGCCCGTCAACACGCCGCAAACCGCCACCACGCGCTTCGAAGGCAACTAAAAAACGAGTGGGCTGGGGGGACGGCTTTCAATCTCTTTCCGCCTGAGCTCGTTTTCGCGGGGGTTTACGCGAAAGTTTTTTTGAGGGCTTCCAGCAAGTCGGCGAGGGTTTCAGGGGTGTCCTCAACGCTGCGGGTTCGGTCCACCACTTTGAGCGGCACGCCCTGCGAGGCGGCAATGTGCCCTGCCGCGACGCGCTCCACGTCTTGGTTCAACGCGATAAGGGCGGCGTTTTCGAGGTTGCGCTTGCGCGCCCCCGTCTCTAAATCTTTGCGTCGACGCTCGTAAATGACGGCTGGGTCCGCCTCCATTAAGAGAATGAGTTTGGGTTGGAGGAGTTTGGCGACGTTGTCTGGCGTGCCGGGAAGGAGGAGTTGGCCGGGTTGGCCGGGGTAGAAGCCGTGTGTGTCAAGGAAGAGGATTTGGTTTTCGCTGCGCTTGCGGATTTCTCTCGCCGCGTCCTCTTGGATTTTGCGCTGCCGCGGCACGGGGAGGTGGCCGAGTTCTTCACGGTCTCGCACGCCCGCTTTTTTGGCGTTGTCGAGCATGACGTCGCCGTAACTCACGATTTCGTACTTCCAGTGCGGCATTTGCTTCGCCGCTTCGCGCAGCACGTGGCTTTTACCAACGCCTTTGACGCCCAAGACGAGCACGAGCATTGCTTACTCCCTCCCTAGTATTCCTTGCGCGACGCGTTACCCGAAAAAGGGTCAGCGGGCTCGGTGGGATTCGGACCCACGGCCGAGCGGTTAAAAGCCGCTCGCTCTACCAAGCTGAGCTACGAGCCCA
>JBBILJ010000065.1:0-5697 GCA_037444945.1 Microcaldota archaeon
CGGAACAATCGAAAACAACACCTTCTCTACAATACCTTCCAACCCATCCATAACAAAACACCTACTATACGCCTATCTAGCCGTTAACGCAACCATACAAAATAACCGCATAACTGGCGCGCTATTCTCTCCACTATCTCCACTCGCCGGCATACCTTGCATGTATCTGCAATCCCCAACACAAAAACTCAACATCAAAGATAATTTATTCGAAAACTGCGATATTGGAGCCAACGTATTAGGTTCAAACGACACGCTGTTCTACAAGAACACGATAAGAGACGGCGGTTACGGAATTCTAGCATACAACGCGTCTGCTAATTCAACTAACATCACTATTGACGGCAACACGTTCTACAACCTAACGGGAGCAATCATTGACTCACTACCCAAGCCGCAACCGCAATTATTCTTCGTCCTCAACTCCACTATACAAAACAACAAAATAAACTTAGTTGGTACAGGCATAAGACTTAACTCTTACAGCATCAACGCCACCTTATACAACAACACCATCGACAACTGCAACACCGGCATCGAACTAGAAACCAGCAACATCAAAAACGTGTCGAACAACAACGTGACAAACTGCATCGTGGGTTTAAATTTAACCACGCAAAACAAACAAGACCAATACTTTATAGCTAATAACTTCTTGCTAAACTCAAAATACGGCGTCTACCTAACTGGAAACGGAGTACCTCAAGTAGCCAATAACTTCTTCAAAACCAACACTCTGCTTTACAACACCTTAGCGGACGCCAAATGCGTCTACAACGGCAACACTACCGACCTCGGCAACAACATCTGCATCATTAATGAAGGCTGCAACCTCGCCTGCAACACAGCGGGCCTCACCTGCACCGACGGCACACCACCCCTAACTTGCAGCGCCACGCACCCACTCTACTGCAATAACGTGCTACAACTAGTCAATAACTCGTCCTGCGGTACCGCTACGGGGGTTTACTTGACTGTGTCGGCGGTGCCGAGTTACTCCGTCATTGACCGAGACTCTTTTAGTGCGCGTATTGGGGAAATCGTGACGCGCACGTACGCCGTCACGAACACGGGAAACACGAATTTAGTGGGTTCGTGTACCGCGCCTTTTTGGGTGCAAGTCGCGTGTCCCGCCATGATTCCGTATAATTCGACGGTTTTAGTGACGGCGGTTTTTCAAACCTATTTTTTGAGTTCAACTGGCCTCTACCCGTTCGCGATTAATTATAATTATTCGGGCGTGCAGCACTCGACGAGTGTTTTCGCGGACATTTTGGGGATTGGGGGGGGTTTCTTAACGTTAGGTGAGGGAGGCGGTGGTGGAGGGGGTCCGCCAGTGGTGCCGCCGAGTCAGGTTACTTCCGCGCCGCCGACGAGCCCGATAAGTGCATCAAGCGGCACTGGGGCGTCGAGTGCGTCTGCGCCGACGTCGGCGTTTACTTTCCCTTCGAGTAAAGCGGTTGCGGGTTACGCGTTAGGCGGCGGCTTGCTCTTCCTTGTTTTCTTAGTTGGGGTGTACGCGTTTCTCTCCATGCAAAAGAAGAGAATTAATTGGATTGTTCGACGATAATTTCTACGTCCGTCGGAGGTATTCGAGTTATTTCTACTCGGTCTCCGTAATGGCAGTGTTCGCATTTGCTTTCAAAAAGCACTTCCACGCCAGCATACTTTTTCTGGACTACCCCAATCGCTCCTTTTGGAACGATAGAACCACCGTTTTTTAGCTCCCGAAGCGCTCTGACTTTCGAGCCGACTTTTATGTTCATGTAATCCATGGTTTTCCCCCCTTCGTGGCGCTAATCGTAATTGAATTTTATTTTATTTTGCGTGGCCGTGTTTGACGCAATATATTCGGGCTTTTTGTGTTGGGGGTTTAGTTTCATTTTGTTTTGCACTTGTGTTTTGTTTTTTTGTATTCGTTGAGAAACTTCGTGATTTGCGCGTGTTTTTTAGGTGTTAACCCGCCGAGCGCGTAACTGCAAGGAACGAGAGCATAGGTTTCTCCGCATTTTTTGCATACTCGGCACATTCGTTTTTCACCCGTTTTAATTGGCGAGTTCTTTGATTCCGTACGCGAGTTGGTAGGTGCCGGGCGGCGTGTTGGCGGGGACGCTGAACGAGAGTTGAAAGTTGACGGTCGCCACGTTGCTGGTTAGGGTTCCAGCGTAAGCGCTGGGGAGGGAGTAATCCGTCGTGACGGGGTAAGCCGTGTTTCCAACTAGGATTTGGGGGTTTACGGGCGTGAAGCCGGGGTTAATTTTGAAGCGGAAGTATTGGTAGCCTTTGATTTGGGCGGCGAAATTGAAGATTAAGAGGTCGGTTGTGTTACCGGCTTGGGCGGTTCCCTTCGTGATGGTGGCGCTCGCGATTTGGATGGCTGGCGCGGAGTAAAAAGTGGTGGTGTTGGTGGCGGTGTTGCCGGCGGCGTCGATGGCTTGAATGGAGTAGTTGTGGCTCCCTATCGAAAGCGGCAAAACTACGACGCTCGTCGAATAAACGCCGCTGGTGGTGGCTAAAGGCACCCAAACCCCGCCGTCAAGGGAGTAATTCGCGTTAAGTAGGACTGGATCCGTCACGTTTGATTGAATCGCGAGGGTGTCGAGCGCTGTCGCGTTCGCCGGCGTCAGGAACGCGATGCTGGGCGGCGCGCTTTGCAGCGTGACGCTGCGCGTGAGCGCTACGGTGGCGTTCGAGTTGGTTGCCGTGACCGTGACGGAGTTTGGGCCTTGAGCAAGGTTGACGGTCGCGTTAAAAACCCCCGTAGAAGCGTCAAAAACCGCTTGAGGCCCCCCGTTAATCGTTACAACCACTTTTTGAACGTAGGAAGCGTTTCCGGAGAACGAGTAAAGCGTTTGGTTCGTGAAGGCGGGCAGGGAGTAATTCAAGACGGGGACTGGAGGGGTTTGGATGTTAAACGCGAAGTCTTGACTTGCCGCGTTCGGGCCTCCAGAAAGGATGGTGATGCCGCTCTGCGTGATGGAGTCGTTCGCTTTAATCCTGACGACGTGCGCGCCGAGCGTTAAATCCCACGGTGGCGTAGCCGTGACGGCGCCGTCTTGAAAACTGGAAGCAATGAGGAGGCCGTCCACGTAGACGCGCACGCTGTTCGGGTTGACGCCGTTCGCGTCCGTAATGCTCGCCGAAAGGAGGGGTCGCGTCAAGTAAGAGGTGGTTGGGGAGAAGCCCGAGATGGTTGGGGGCGTGGAGTCCACGATGATGTAGAGGTAAGAGTAAGCGACGTTAGTTGGGGGGTTCGTGTAAGCCGTGATGACTTCGTAAACTTGCCCGTCCGGCCAACCCGCGGGAATGGAGACGTTGGCGGTTAGGAGGACGTTGGTTGAAGTCGTGCTCGGCGTTACCTTAACCCACGCGTAGGGGCTGGAGTCGATGGTGGTGACGGCGGTGGCGTCGATGAGGGAGTAGTAAGCCTGAAAACTTCCCCCTGCTGGAAAAACAATGGTTTGCGAGAGGGGGTTGAGCGTGACGGCTCCCGCGAGGGACGCGAGAACGAGCAACGCTAAAACGCTTATTTTGCGCATCATACGGGTTTTACGCCTTGTGTGTTTTGACTTTGAACGGCAACTCGTTTGGGTCTTTGTTTTCGCAAATACACGGATTCGAGTAACACCGCGTGTCTGGAACGCTTCCGTTCAAAAGCGACCAGCCATCGTTGTCGAAGCCAGCGATTTGGGCGTAAGGCGTGAAGACGAGTTGAATGTCCTTCTTCATTCGATACTTATTCGCCGTATCTGTCCTCTTGATTCTATCATCGAAAGCCCTCCTTACTGGCGCGTCAATCTCTTCACCGTAAATCCCGCAACCCCAGAGTTGGTGGGCTTCCTCGAAGCCGCAAACTTGAATCGCGCACTCCTTATTCTTGACGGTTGTGGCTGGAGAAAAAATGTGTCCGACTTCCTTCCCGTCTAATAGGACGAGGACTTTCGTGTCGTCTTCGAGCGCGAAACGGATTCGACTCCCTTCTTTGTGTTCGTTTTCACTCATGAATTTTCCCCTCTTTTACTCGTAGATTTTTTTTTCGCGCTTATCGAGGAAAGTCTCCTCTCTTTTGCTGTGGGTTTCGCGTTTCTTGGCGTTCTTCGGGTTCTCGACTAAGGGTTTTTGGGGTTCCGGTAGAGTGCTTTCGCCTTGCTCGACGCTGTACTCGACTTCGGCGGGTTCCTTGCGCTTCACGGTAATTTTTGGTGCGGTGGCTTCCGACTCGGTGGAGTTGAGGTGGAGTTGGCGCGCGATGAGGACGCCGACGCTAATGATTCCGAGGACGAGGGCGGCGTAGAGCGCGAGGTTTGGGTCGCTTGAGTCTGGTAGCGTGAACCACCCCGCCGCCGTCGAGTTCGCCGCGGTGGTTTTGTTTAAGGCGAGAGTCGCGTTTAGCGTTGAGTTCGTGTCGTTTAGCGTTGAGTTAAGCAACGGAAGTGTCGGGGTCGACGTTGGGTTGCTTGTTGGCATACTTGGTGCAGCCGCGCTTGGTGCAGCCGCGGTAGGCGTCGGCGTAGGTGCCGCGGTTGGAGCACTTGGTGCAGCCGTGGGCAGGGCTGGTATCGAGTTTTTAGTGGTGAACGAGTTTTGGGTTGAGTTCGCGCACGCGAGAACCGTGCAACTCTGCACGATGAACGAGTAAGTTGTCTCGGGCGTCAGGGTTTTTAGCGTGATGGCGTGCGCGGACGTGAAGGTCGCGTCGTTGCTCGTCGCGTTAGGTGCGGCGCCCCAGTAGGTTACACTCGAGTTGGAGTCGAGGTTCGTCACCCAAATAATGGTGGCGCTTGAAGCGGAAACACTACTAGAGACGCTTGAAATTATTAGCGGGTTCGGCGTTGGAGTCGGCGTGGGAGTCGGGGTAGGCGTAGGCGTCGGAGTCGCGGTCGGGGTGGGCGTCGCGTACGCGTAGGAGAGGGTGCCGGTAGCTTCGTCTTGCGTCCAAGCCGCCGTCGCTAAAGAGGCGGCGAGCAGGAAGAGGACGAGGTAGCGAAGTTTCATTAGTTTTATTGTTATTGTTATGGCGTTAATGTTTTTTTCTTCGTGAAGATTGGTTTACTTTCACTTATCGTGAAGTGCCGAAGGTCGCCCTCTAAGAACACGTGGTCCGAGACCTTGATAAATTTCTACCTTCATTTCTCATCACCGAGTGGCGTTATTTTTTGTTCGTCACGTTAATCGCGATTGGAGGCATCCACGCGGGTCCTTCGGTTTGCGTGCAATTCGTGCCGTTCGGGGAGCACGTCCAAACCGTGCCGTTAACGCGAGAAGGTTTCGGCGTTACAACCACGGGGGTGGAGAGGGGGGTTGGAGTCGCGGCTGGTGTGCCGGTTACTTTGTCGGCGGTGCCGCGCGCGAGGCAGTAGTCGCCGTCGCCGTAAATAAAGCACTCGATTAGGAGCGTGCTTTTAGTGCCGTTAAGGCCGCACGCGTAATTCGTGAAGCCGTTACTCGAATCGTAGGATAAGTAAGTGCATTTCTCGAGTTGGTTTTGGTACTGGGACTGAATTTTTTTAGCGAGAACTCCACTCGTCGTGTTGTTGTTGATGCAGCCAGCGAAGATGGCGGCGAGTAAAAGCAAGCCGCCGAAGAGAAAAGTTTTATTATTCAAGGGATTAACCACCTTTTTTTAGGAAGTCGCTGATTTCTTCTTTGTTAAACCTGATTTTCGAGCCTTTTTTAGATAGGAGGTTTCGGTCGAAG
>JBBILJ010000066.1:0-673 GCA_037444945.1 Microcaldota archaeon
GGAGTAGTCAGGCTAGACGAGGGACCGAGGCGTAAAATGACGACCCGAGTAAAAAGAGAGAGTTAAACTGGAAGTTGCCCGCCCCCTTCCATTTAATCGCCCTCTATTGCTAAGGCGTCCCCGTAGATTGATGCCGAATGAAGGGATTGCGGTACGCGCGCACGGGCGCGGACGCCGTTAGGGAGGGAGTGGGCGCGGAGCCTTGAATGCAGCGCCCGTCCGCGCAAGTCCACGAGGAGCCGTAGAGGTCGGTGCAATTCACTGTTCGGTAGTCGCCGAGGCTGTCCGGCGCCGGGCAGTACGCGCGGTACAGCACCCCTGAGACCTGCGAGTCGCACACGTCGTAGTTCGTGGTGTTTTCTCCGTTCGTGCCGTTCACCTCCGTCTGGCCGCGCGCAGTGTAGTCTGATGCGTTGTGCAAGTCGATGCAGGAGTAGAAAACCGGCGTGACGCCCCCGCCCAGAGCGGGTTGACCTGCAGGCGCACTCGCAGCGTGACTCAGGCAGGGATTGACGATGTACGTGACGGGCACGGAGACGGCGCCCCGACACTGAGTCAAGGGGTACGTATACCCGTCGGGGCAGGTGCTGTAAGCTGACTTGCAGATGGGTAAAATGGTGTTGGTGGGCGGCGTGGTCCAGCGCGTGGCCAGGTCGAGCCCTTCGCGGCCGAA
>JBBILJ010000066.1:741-5677 GCA_037444945.1 Microcaldota archaeon
GAGCACGCCTCCGTTTTCGGGGAATTAGATGAACGCGCAGTGAAAAAGAGGTGTGGCGAGCGAACTTAAATACGCTCGCATACCCCCCTCGGGAAACTTTTTTTAGACGAGTCCGAGGAGTTGGAGGTTGGGGAGGATAAAGGTTTCGACGGCGGCGCCAACAGCGAGAAAACCCAGCGCGATGACGAGCAGGGCCGCGTTGTAGGGGATAAGGGTGTGGGGGCGTAAGGGGCTTCCGTGCTCCTTGCGCAACAGCAGGGTTTTGCTGATTAAGCCGCCCGAGGTAGCGGCCGTGATGTAAGCGAGGGCTTCAAGAGCGAGGTGGGGCAACAGGGCGAGGACGACGACGAGTAGATAGACGCCGGGGTTGACGCCTTTCGC
This sequence comes from Microcaldota archaeon, assembly GCA_037444945.1. Taxonomy (GTDB): domain Archaea; phylum Micrarchaeota; class Micrarchaeia; order Norongarragalinales; family JBBILJ01; genus JBBILJ01. Next base: position 1,123 of record JBBILJ010000066.1, read on the forward strand.
GGCGGCAGCGAGCTGAACCGTCACGCCGACAATGCCGCCCCAGATCGAGGCGTTCCACGCGATGAGGATGACGGCGCCGTCCCCGGCGAGAAGGGAGAGCAGAAAAGCAAGGGCGAGGACGCCCGCGTTGTTCGCCAAAATTTGCGTGAAAAGCACGTCAAAGGGGAGTTGAGTGACGGACGCAAACCCGCGCACCTGCATTTGGGAGCGGAAGAACTCGTTCACGAGAAAGTGAGGGAGCACGAGGGAGGCGATTGAGTAAACGAGAAACATGCCCAAAAAAATGAGGAAGTAGGCGGTCACGAAGTCCGCGTGGTCGTGTACGAGGTGCCGAACGGAAAACCGTTTTTCGCGGCGTTGTTGCTCCTGCTCAATGGCGAAGAGTCGACGCATCGCGGGCACTAGCAGCACGGCGGTGAAGGCGACGGCGGCAAGGGCGGGGTCGGCGGGGAAGAGCAACGCGGCGAGGATGATGCCAATAGTACCGTAAAGCAAGCCGATGAAGAACGCGTAGGAGTGCCACCGCTCGACGAGGGCTTCGGGAAAGAAGTGCTCGAGAACCATACGCTACGCTAATTCAAGTGAAAATATAAAAGACGGCGCTGGGGATAGCGCCGAGAAAAAAAAGGCTTAGATGCTGACTTTGAGGTCGAGGGCTTTTTTGAGTTCGCGGTAGCGGTTGCGGATCGTGACTTCGGTGACGCCCGCGACGTCGGCGACTTCTTTTTGCGTTCGGCGTTCGCCCGTCATCACGCTCGCGATGTACACGGCCGCCGCGGCGACGCCCATGGGTCCGCGGCCTGAAATCAAGCCTTTCTCGAGGGCTTTGGTGAGGATTTCGGTGGCGCGTTCTTGCGTTTCGCCGCTCAAATTGAGCGAGGTGATGAAGCGCGAGATGTAGAAGCGCGGGTTGGTGAGCGGGATTTTGAGTTCCAGCTCTTGCGTGATGAGGCGGTAAGTGCGCCCGATTTCTTTTTTCGGGATTTCGGCGACGACCGCGATTTCGTCGAGGGTGCGCGGGATGCCGTACTGGCGGCAAATCGCGTAGAGCACGGCGCTCACGACGCTCTCGATTTGTCGGCCGCGAATCAGGCCGCGCTCGACGCACTTGCGGTAGAGCAGGGCGGCGGACTCGCGAATCGATTCCTGCAATCCGAGGTGAGAGGCGACGCGGTTAAGTTCGGTTAATGCAATCGCGAGGTTGCGTTCAATGGAGTTCGAAATCGAAGTGCGTTTGTGCCACTTGCGCATGCGGTAAAGCTGAGCTTGCTGAGAGGGCGCGATTTTGCCGCCGCGAATGTCGCGGTTGTACTGGTCAATTTCCGTGACCAAACCCTTGTTGGGGCTCATGTATTTCAGCGGGGCACCCGTGCGCGCGCGCGAGGCGCGCTGCTCGGCGTCGAAGGCGCGCCACTCGGGGCCTTCTTGAATGATGGAGTCTTCGACAACGAGGCCGCAGTCACTGCAAACCATTTCGCCGCGCTCAGAGTCCTTGCGCAAGGCTTTGCTGCCGCATTCGGGGCACTTCATAGGGTTTTTTCACGCTCGAATTCAAGTCGCTCCCGGGACTGAAAAGACCGCCGTTGAAGGCGGAAGGGAAGGCGAGGCTTTGTAAACGCGAAAGGGTGGTTAGCGTCCGCGGAGGGCGGGCGAGGGTTGCTCGTTTAAGGTTTGACCGACGAGGGCGGCCGGGTTTGGGGTGCGGGGCTTGGCGAGCACGAAGGGGTGCTCGACGCGGCCAATGGTGTCAAAGGCTTCAGCGACGAGTTCGCGTCCAAGATAAAGCCGTGTTTTTTTTGAAACGGCCGACGGGGGCCGAGGTTCGAGGATCAGTTGGCCGCGCGCGGAGAGCGAACGAACGATAAAAGGCATGCCGACCGCAGGGCCGAGGGTTGAAAGACTTTTTTTGACGCGCGCCGTTTTCGGTTGAAACAAAAATTTCGGGGTTCTAGGCTTCGAAAAGGCGTAATAGTAGAGGCCTTTTTTTGTTTATAATTGTTTGCCCTACTTTTTGAGCAAAACCGCGTTCACGGAGCCATCTTGGCCGGGGCGACTGGTCACACGGGCTTTGCCGAGCTCGGTGTCGAGCACCGCGCCGCGCGTAAGGAGGTTTTCACGCGCATAGTGCCGATTCGCCGGGTTTTCAGTCACGTTGAGCACCTTAACTTTCTGTACCTTCCCCGCGTCAAGGGCGATGTTCGCGTAAATCACGCGGCCCGCGGCCACCTTGGCTCGGCCGCCCTTGGTGCGGCGCACCTTCGGCGAGGCGATTTTGCCTTCTCGCTCAAAAAGGGGTCGCGTGAAGAAGCCGCCGAATTGGGCGAGGCGTTTGTCGCGCATCGCGCGTTTTTTGCCGCCGCTGCCGCTGCGTTTGGTTTTAACGGCGCTGTGATACTGAACCATTTGAGGGACAACTCCTTGTGTTTGGGTTTGAAAGCACGACTTTTAAGGGCGCTGCGCCTTAGTGGTCGCGGCTCCCCATGTTTTCGGCGTTGCTGCAAAGTAAAAGCGGGTTTGAGGAAACCGTGAAGCGCCTCGAGCGTGAAGGCTTGGAGGCGATCGTCGTAAAACCCGAATTCGCAGCCGCGCCGCGGCTCCTGCAATATTCCTATTTTCTTGCATTTAAACGTTTGCAGACTGGGGCGGCGTCGGCGCGCAAGCTTGGCGTCGAGTGGATGGCGCGCCTGGCGGGCACAAACCAACTTCAAGCCGCCCTTGCTTTCTGCAAACCCGCTGGCGAGTTGGTTTGCGTGGCGTCCCCCGTTTCCATTCCCGCCAAGCTTCTCGCTGGCCTTGGAACCCCCAAAAAAATGACGGTTAAGCAACGGCGTGAGTTTGAAGGCGGGCTGCGTCAGCTGTATCGCGTCCCTGTCGAAATCAACGTCGGGTTGGAAGATTTTTTGGTGGAGCGCGCGGCCGTGACTGCTCTGGATTAAAGGTAGTCGGCGAGGCCGCCGCTTTCGGGTTTTTTGGCGTAGCGGCGCATGGTTTCCCACTCGTGACGCAGGTAGGGGTCGAGGGTGTCGCGGTTCGCTTCGCTCTTAAGAATTTCGATGGTGACGGGGTCGTGGGAGTACCCGCTACCTAAGTGTAGACCGGTTTTTTTCTCAATCTCGCGCAGCAAACGGTCGCGTTCGACTTTGGCGAGAATGCTGGCCGCCCCTACGACGGGGTAGTTGTAGTCCGCCTTGTTTTCTGAAATCAGTGCGGCGGAGCCGGCGTAGTATTTTTTCACGCGCGCCCCGTACTTGGCGGGCGGCTTGTCGGGGGAGTCGAGAATCGCCTTTTCAAATGGTTGGTGTTTTTCGAGTTCGTTGAGGGCTTTCGCCGCGTAGATCGCTTCGATCTCGTTGAGGCTGATTTTCTTGAGCATCGCCTCGGTGATTTCTTTCGCGCTAATCACGGCGGTAACGAAATTGCGGCCTTCAATTAAGTGATGGTTGAGGCGGGAGCGCTGGCTGGGGGACAGAAGTTTGGAGTCTTTCACACCCATCTTGGAAAGATCCGCGTGCTTGGCGGCGTCCACCGCAAAGGCGGCAATCACCAGCGGGCCAATGACGCACCCGCGTCCGGCCTCGTCTACGCCCGCAAGCCAAGTCATTTTCATCCCTTTTTCTTTGCGCCTTTTTTCGGGTCGGGGGCGTGTGCGTTGGCGCGAATGATTTCAAGGGCGGCCGCGTGCAAGTGGTGGTGCGCGTGGCTGGCGCACAATTCTTCGATCAGAAAGACGCGGAAACCGTGGTCGGTTGCGTCGAAAGCAGTGGCGAGCACGCACGCGTCCGTGTCGGTGCCACAAAGGTACACGTCGCGAATTTTGCGTTTGCGCAACGCGGCAAGAAGACGGCGGCTGCCGAGGGCGGACGAGGTTCCCTTCGAAAACGTGTTGGCGGGATTCGCAAAGGGCGCAAGCGGGGGCGCTAGCAGCGTGTCGGGGGCGCGCGCGGTTCCAAAGTAGTCGAGTGTGCGGCGTAACGGCGAGGACGGCGTGTTGACGAATTTGGTGAATGCAACCCAGTCATAGTCGCGCGCGTGACGTTGCAAGTGTTGCGCGATTTTGCGCGGCAAGTCGCGCGTGTGCGGTCGGCGCGTGAACGCGTTTTGAACGTCAATGATGAGAAGGGCGGAACGCGTCATGCAAATCAAAGAGGGTTGAGAAGTAAAAAGGGGTGGAGGGAGAGGTATGGACCCCCTCCGCCCCGAATAGTGGGGTCACGGGGATTCGAACCCCGATCCGCGGGTGTCTTCAATTAAATTGGTGGCTCTTCACGAAATCAGAGCTCCAAAACTTTTCCTTTCATCGCCTTCCCTCCCAAAAGAGGAGAGGCTCAAAACACCCGACTTGCTCACTTGGGCGGCGCCGGTGAGGGCGCACGCGTGTCTGGAGCCCGCTATGCTACCAAGTTATACCATAACCCCGATTCTAAGCCTGCGGGCGGAAGGTATTGGAGCGGCGGGCGAATAAAAAACCGTTTAAAAGGGTCAACGACCGGCGTAGACCTCAGTTCCCCAAAACCCGCAAGCTTAAATACTTGTCCCCGTCGAGTAGTAACAATCA
>JBBILJ010000067.1:0-5578 GCA_037444945.1 Microcaldota archaeon
CAATCAAGCTGGTGGGTGCACACAATGACTTGGTCGACGAATAGCCTCGCGCGCATCTTAATCGTTTCACTCTTCCTCGTCGGAATGCTCGCAATTTTAGCGCCGAGCGTGAGCGCTTCGGAAACCGGCTCGAACTGGCCGCCCGCGAGTTGCTTGGACAAAATCAACAACGATCCGCTCGGCGGCGACCCCGCCATTGACTGCGCGGACCACACGAACGGCGTCGAAACCTGTCCGGCTTACGAATTTCATCCCGACGCGTGCCCCGCGGGGTATTACCCGACGCCGGTTTGTCAACCCACCGTGAACGATTACGATGGCGTCTACAAGGCGGGCTGGGTTTGCATCCCGGCTCCATATAGCGGTTCGGGTTCTACGGGTGGTTCAGGCGGGAGCGGCACGGGCTCTTACTCGAGCTACTCTGGTTATGACTCTTATTCCTATTACTACCCGAGCTACTCTGGTTATGACTCTTATTCCTATTACTACCCGTCCGCGCCCGTGTGCGGGGACGGTTACTGCGACTACTTCGAGTACTCGTACGGTACCTGTCCGATTGACTGCGGCTTTCCGGGCTACCCCACCTATATCCCTCCCGCCCCGTATTGCGGGGACGGCTTCTGCTCGTATTATGAGTACTACTCGGGAAGCTGCCCGCAGGACTGCTGGTACTTGTACCCGACTCCTCAAGGCTGCGCGTACAACAACCCGGCCTGCCCGGATGGCTTCACGTGCGAAAGCAACATGTGCATTCAAAACAGCAACCCCGGCGCGGGCTGCGCGTACAACAACCCCCCGTGCCCGAGCGGCCTTGTGTGCGAAAGCAACGTGTGCATTCAAGTCTCGAACCCGACGCCGACTCCTACGCCCTTGCCGCCTTGCAGTGACGGAACCCCGCAAGGCCAGTGCTCGCTCCAACGCCCTCACTACTGCTCTGGGGCTGGCTTGATTGATCTCGCTTCAGTGTGCGGTTGTCCAGACGGGCAAGCTCGCCAAGGGGACAAGTGCGTGAGCACGTGCACGGACGGCACGCCGTTGGGTTCGTGTTCGCAAGTTCAAGTGGGTTACTTCTGCGACTACAACGCTCATCTCACGGCTGAACCGGATTACTGCACGGGAACGCCGGGCGTCACGCCGACGCCGACTCCCGTACCGGGTCCGACTGGGACGTGTCAAACTTTTCTTTCTCCGTCCACGGTGCGCGATGGCAACACGGTCAGCGTGCTCGTGAATTACAATAACTGGCCTGTGCCGCCCCAGAGCGCTCAAGTGGTGTGCGACAACGGTAACGTTGTGACGGCAAGTTGCGGCGCCCCGGGTTTTGGGAACGTCACGCAACCCGTCAACCCTGTTGCGACGATTTTCAATTGCCCTGCCGCATACACGCCGGTGTGCGGCAGCGACGGCAACACGTACGGCAACGCGTGTGCTACAGCCGCGAACCAAGTTACCGTCGCTTACAACGGTGTTTGCGCTTCCGCTCCCGCCATTAGTAATGTTCAAGCGTATGGCGTGATTGAAACGCAAGCGACGATTGGTTGGAGCACCGACGTCCCCGCGGATGCCCTCGTCGAGTACGGACGCACAGTCACGTATGGAACGAATTCGACGCGCGACGCAACGCTCTCCAACAATCACGCGATTGCTCTTTCTGGTTTAACGAACGCGACCACGTATCACTACCGCGTGTGGAGCTGCGACACTGCGGGCTGCACGGCGAGCGCGGACTACTCGTTCATGACGAATACGCCGCCGAGCGCGACGCCGCCCTTCGCCCTTCAACTCCTCAACGTACAGGCCGCCGGCATTAACTCGGCGGGCGCGACGGTTTACTGGGATTCCTCGGTTCCCGCGACGTCTCTGGTCGAGTACGGCCTCACCGCCGCATACGGCACCAACACGTCCCTCAACGCGTTGCGCGTCAACTCGCACGCCGTTAGCGTGGCGGGCTTGCAGGACACGACGACGTATCACTACCGCGCGTGGAGCTGCGACGCCGCGAACCGCTGCTTGGCGAGCGCGGATCACGCCTTCACGACGGGCACGCCGCCCTCGAACGCGTCGCTCTTAACGCTCTTTGGTACTTACGAAACGGGCGCCACGACGGTGAGCGCCGTGATTGATTGGAGCACAACGCAAGCCTCCACCTCGCGCGTCGAGTACGGTTTCACGCCGCTGTACGGTTACAACTCGACGCTGGATTGGTCGAACGTGACGGCGCACAGCGTCACACTTTCCGCTCTCCCGGCCGCCACCACGGTTCACTATCGCGTGTGGAGTTGCAACGCGACGGCGTGTGTGGCGAGTGGCCCGCTTTCATTCCAGACGCTTCCAGCGCCTAACCCGCTTCCGCCTCTGCCCGTCATCTACGATGTTCACTCCGTGCAGTTCTCCACCAGTGGTGCTTTGATTAGTTGGAGTACGACGATTAACGCGGATGACGCCGTTGACTACGGGCTTACTCCCGCGTACGGCTCTACGAGCACGCCCCCCTTCGTTCCCACAAACAGCACGAGTCACCAAGTGAGTTTGAGTGGCTTGCAAACGGGTACGCGTTACCACTACCGTGTGCGGGACTGCAATGCGGCTGGTTGTAGTGTGAGTGGGGACTACACGTTCACCACGTTGCCGAACGCTCCCGCAGCGAACACCGCGCTCATCATTTACAACGACGGTGCTTCGAATTACACGACGACGAGCGCGCTCGTGACGTGGAACACGAACCTCAACGCGACGGGCTTCGTCGAGTACGGCACCAGCGTTAACGCGACGGCGAACACAACCGCCGTTAACGCGCTCTCGGTTTCGCACGCCGTCACGCTTTCCAACCTGCAACCCGCTACGACGTATGTTTACCGGGTGTGGAGTTGCCTGGGCGGCAGGTGCATTGCGGGTGCTTGGCACGCGTTCGAAACCCTCATCCCAGTTAACTTGCCTCCGGTGGGCACGAACACGGCTCTCACGGGCACCTGCGTCGCGCAGTGCGCGTACAGCAATAGCGACCCCTACCCGGCGTATCGAACCGTGCAATCCTTCATCGGTGGTTTTGAGTGCGGCAGCGCGCAGTTGCGCATTCTCGCTCCCTTGCCCACGACGGGTTCCTTGCTCGCGCAAGTGAGTGCGTGCAGCACGGGCGCTCCCTTGGCGGGCGCGGTTGTGCGTGTTCTCTCGCCGCCCACTCCGTTCGTGCAGTACGCGAGTGGCGTGTACACGGACGTGTACGGCCAAGTCCTCCTCTCAGGCCTCGACCCTCAAATCTACACGCTTCAAGCTAGCGCGAATGGTTATGCGAGCGAGCGTGTGAGTGCTACGCCGACGAATGGTCTCGTGACGCCGGTGAGCGTGTGCTTGCCCGGCATTAACGATGTGTGCAGCCTTTCCGCTTCGCTGACCGCGATTCCGCTGCCCGCGGGCTCGAGCAACAACTCGAATACGTATCAGATTCGCTTGCAGAACAACGCGAACGTGTCGAACACGATTACGCTAACGTATAGTGCCGCGTTCCCCATCAATGGCCCGACCCTTATCACTCTTGCTCCGTATCAGGCGAGCATCGTTACGCTCACCGCGCAACCCGATCAGCGTTTCGTGGGCGGCAGTAACAGCATTGCGTCAATCAGCGCTAGCGCGGACGGGTGCGTGAAAAACATCGACATCCCGATGATTATCAAGGGCGGCGTGGTCGTCGAGGCGCTTAAACGTGACGCCACCGCGTTCACGGGCGAGCGTGCTTGCTATCAAATCAGCGTGCGCAACACTGGCACCGACCAGGGTTCGGTCTACCTTACTGCTTCCACGGACTTGCCGTGGACGCTCGACGTCGACGCGTTCCCCTTGCGTAGCCAGGAAGCCCGCATTCAGACGTTGTGCGTGAGCGTGCCGAGCGACGCGCAACGCGGCTCTCACCTCATCACCGTCAACGCGTTGAGCGCGATTAACGACGCCAGCGACGCCGTCACCCTCACCGTGCCGCAAACGGACGCCTTGACTCTGCTCAATAACCCGGGAAGCAGCTGCCCCAGCATTCCGAGCGGTTCAACGTACTTTGAGCAACTCTCCCTGGAAAACAACGCGCAAACCGCGGACTACCAAGCGGACCTCCAAGGCCCGGATGGCGCGAGCATCAAACTCGTCCAAGGCAATTTGCTCAACTTTGCCGTCGGCTCCACCCGCACTCTCAACGTGCAAATCGACCCGTCGTTTAGTCGCTCGGGCAACTTCTACTACACGCTCTTTGTGCGCAAGAACGACGCCACGGTGCTGCAGCGCGACTTGTGCTTTAGCGTGAACGCGCAACGCGGCGCCCAAACCACCCTCTCGCAATCCAGCGTCACGGTTCCCAAAAACGGCGAAGCGACGCTCACTCTCACCGTCAAGAACACGGGTAACGTGCGGGACACCTTCCTCGTCACCACCGACGGCGGCAGTTTCGTGTTCGCCGAACCCAACACCCTCACCCTCGACGCGGGGCAAGAAAGCTCGGTCGATATCCGTGTTCACCCCACCGCCGGCACGCTCGTGCAAACGTATAATGTGTACGTGAAAGTGTACTCCGTCGGCGCGGGTCAGAGCCTGCTTCAAACTGAGTCCCTCACCGCTCAAGTCACCCCCGAAACCTCGAATGGTGGAACGGGTAACGGTAGCGGAACAAACAAAGGCGGTGGCGGCACTCTCGGCGGCGCGTTCGCGAATGTCTACCTCAGCGACCCCGCCATGACGTTTGAGAGCCAGAACGGCACCACGCTCGCACACGTGTCATGGAACCTGCGCAACAGCGGCACCCTCACCACCACGCTCACGCCCTCTGTAAGCGGGCTACCCGCCAAGTGGCCGTACTCCTTCAAACCCCGCTTGGTCACGCTGGCGGGAGGCGAGAGCCGCACGCTCACGCTTACCGTGAACGCGACGAACCCTGAAAGCCGCGACTACAACGCGACGCTTTATCTCGAAAGCGGCTCGAATCTCGCCACGCGCGCCTTCAGCATCCCCTTCGCGCAAGCCACGGGCCTCACCGGCCTCTTCACGCTTAGCGGACTCAGCGGCGACGAACTCCTCCTCGCCCTCGTCCTCGCCCTCGGCATCCTCGGCGGCTTCCTCCTCCTACGCGCCGAACGCACCTACGCCACCCCGAACAGCTAGAACGCCGCGGACAACTCCCGACTCTTTTCTCAATGCCTTAGCGCGAGCCCGCGTGTCGAAAAATCAACGATTAGTTGATTTTTTTTCTACGCAAGTTATTTCTTCTCGCTTTTTCCTATTTTTTGTCATGGGCAAAGAATTTCAGACGCGGAGGGAGGCTCAATGAACAAATACTTGTTTGCCACGCGCGAAATTCAACGCGCTCCACCCTTCAACCTGCCCCACGAAAAAATAGAACTCAACCCGTACACTCGCCTCGCCCGCGTTTTAAACCGGCTGGACAAAATCGTCCACCCCGTCGCGGAACTCTACAAATGAACTGCCCCACCTGCCAAAAATGGACCCACGGCAACCGCCACTACTGCAAACAATGCGGCGCGCCAATTGCGATCCCTAAATCATTACTTTGGTGAACCGCGCTTGGCAGCAAACTGTTTGG
>JBBILJ010000068.1:0-5562 GCA_037444945.1 Microcaldota archaeon
AGTGCGCGGTAGGTTTTCGCCTCGTTCCCGCTTAAGCCGACCGCTTCCAGCACCGCGGTTATGGAGTTCGCCAGCATAGTTGAATCACCGTTGTGTTGTAGAAACGCTTACAACGAATTTATTTATTCCTTTTCCAGTTCTTGCTTGTCTCAGAGGTGGGTTTTTGGATGAAGGACGAGTTTCGAGTGACGGCTTCAACGGTTCAGAAACTGGCTGCACGCGCGCCGCGCGACGAGCTGGAGAAATTCAAGTCGACTCAACACCGCTTCGCGCTTTTGAACACCAAGACCGCGGAAGCAATCGATAACGTGAACGACGCGCTCCTTTGGGGCGGAATGACTTCGCTGCGCAACGCGGGTTTCCGCTGGGTCGAAGTACCGACGCTGACGAAGATTACGGGCGCGTGCGAGAACGTGGACACGCTCTACGCGGTAGAGCACTTTGGCCGCACCGCGTACCTCGCGCAGACGGGGCAGTTGTACTTGGAATCCAAAATTCCACGCCACGAGAAGGTTTGGACGGTGATTACGAGTTCGCGCGCGGAGCGCGAGGCGGACGCGAGGCACCTCAACCAGTTCCAACTCCTCGAATTCGAGCACCAGGGAGGCTTCGAAGCACTGCTTCAAAACATCGAGAAAACGGTTGGCGCAATGTTCCGCAGCGCGCTAGAGAACGCGCAAGAGGAGTTGGTGTATTTAGGTCGGGATGTGCGCGAGCTGGAAGGCTACCTGGAAGGTTTTAATCGCATCACGTACTCGCAGGGCGTCGAAATGCTACACGGCACGCCGTTACAAGTCGCGTGGGGCGCGGACTTGAAAAGCGCTCAGGAAGCATACCTGGTTCAGCAAACGGGAAGCAAGCCACTATTCATCACGCACTACCCGAAAGCCATCAAGTTCTTCAACATGCGGCAGAACGACGAGAACCCCTTGATTGCGAACAGCGCGGACCTCATCTTGCCGTACAGTGGCGAGAGCGGCGGTTCAGCCGAGCGGGAGAATAACTACGCGCGCCTCGTTCAACGCCTTCAGACGAGTCCGATGTTCGCCATGCTGCAAAAACGCGGGGTTCAATTCGACGAGTTCGGGGACTACTTGCAGTTGATTAAGGAAAACCCCGTCCTGCACTCGGGTTGCGGCATCGGTTTTGGCCGCGTCTCGCAAAGCACGCTGGGGTTCCCCGACATCCGTATGGTTACGGGCTACCCGCTCAACGCGGAAACGCTCTACTAACCCGTCGCGAGTAAAAGCAGAGGGGGGGAAGCACTGACGCGCGAGCGCTAAAGGGTACGGCTTGCAGAGGACTACTTTTTCGTTACCCCCAAACTTTTTTTTACTCCCCCGTCTGGCCGATTTTAGGGCGTGAGGCGGTGGCGGTCGCGGGGGAAGAGGGCGGCTTCGCGCACGTTTTCGCGGCTCGTGAGCTTCATGGTTAATCGCTCGGAGCCGATACTCCAGCCGGCGTGGGGGATGGCGCCGTACTTGAAGGCCGCGATGTAGTTCTCAAAATCGGCGGGGTTAAGTCCGCGCGCCTTGAGTTGCTTGATTAAGAGTTCGGGCGTGTGGATGCGTTGCGCGCCGCTCGCCATCTCCATGCCGCGGTAGAAGAGGTCGTACGCGAGGCAGTAAGCCCCATTCTGGGGGTCGGGCATAGAGTAGAAGGCGCGTACGGCGGTGGGGTAGCGCCACACGATGAATGCCTCGTCGCCGGTTAACTCCCCCATTTTCTTTTCGTCTTCTTTGGTGAAGTCCTCGCCTTTCTTAATCGGTGAGCCGGCTTTTTGGAGTTTCTCCACCATGTCGTCGTAGGTGTAGCGCGGGATTTTTTGGATTGGTGTGACGGGGGAGTTGAGGAGTTCGAGGTCGGCTTTGTTTTGTTCGCTCACGCGTTTGGTGATGTGCATGAAGACGGAGGCGAGCACGTTCATGGCGTCGTCGTGCGTCGCAAACCCGATTTCGGCGTCCATTTGAGTGATTTCGTTGAGGTGGTAAATCGTGTTGTGCTTCTCGGCGCGGAAAATCGGCATCGTCATGAAGACTTTATCCATGCCCCCCATGACGGCCATTTGCTTGTAGAGTTGCGGGGACTGCGCAAGATAAGCGCGCTTTTCGAAGTACTCGACGGGGAATAAGTCGGTGCCGCCTTCTGAAGCGGAGGCGATGATGCTGGGCGTGTTGATTTCCTGAAAGTCGAGTTCGTAGAGTTTTTCGCGGAACGCTTTCTGCGCGGTGTGCCGCACGTTAAAAACGGCCGTGGTTTCGCGGCGCCTTAAATCCACGACGCGGTGATCCAAACGCACGTCCAGCTCCGCGGGCACCTTGCCGGTGAGTTCGAAGGGAACTTGACCTTCCACGCGCCCCAGCACCTCGATTTGGGTGGGGTAAATTTCTCGCCCCAAACCCGCTACCGTGCTCGGCTTAATCGTGCCCGTGACGAGGAGAGCCGTTTCCTTCACTAATCCTTCAACGGCGGCGAGCAGCTCGGGCGAGGCTTCTTTTTTCTTAATCGTGACTTGAATCAGGCCGGAGTGGTCGCGCAAGATAATGAAGTTGAGGCTGCCGAGGTTGCGAATTTCGTGCGCCCAACCCCCCAGCGTGACTTCCTTCTCGAGGGGGGCGTTGGCGATGGCGTGCGTGCGAAGCATAAGTAAGACCTTGACGGAGAGGCTTTGGGGAGTCGGGTTAAAAAAACCGTTTTTACGCCTCTGTGCGTGTTACTCGCGAGGCTTGAATTTTGGGCGCGCGTGATTCACCCAAGAACGCAGCAAGAAGCGCTGATTGCCCGAGCGCGACTTAGAATCCACAAAAGAGAGGACCGCGGCGTGCAGCTTGGCGGGGCTCAGCGGTGTGTGGTTGCGACCCACGCTCTCCGCCATCGCCATTGAAGAGTCCCGGTTAAGAGGCGTGGGCGGGATGCGGGCTTGCCACGCGAACTCGTCGAAGTCCTTGCGCACCCAGTCCCACACCGTTTGAGGAGCGCGGCCTTTGAGGTAACCCACAACGGCTGACTGCAAGGCTTGGAGGGGCTCACTTTTCGCGATGCGCAGACCTTTGTAGTTTTGGAAGTGCGCGGTTCGCATCAAAGCTTGGAATTTTCGCGCGTTGGCGACCAATTCATCGCGCGCCACTCGCTCGTGCTCGAACTCGACGCCGTGCCGATGCGCCGTAGGAACAAGGCCGCGCTTTTTCCATTCCGCGAAATGAATACCGCCAGCCGCGGCGTACTCGGCGAGCTTGGCGGCGGGAGGGTGCTTGGCGGCGAGCGTTTCCAGTGCTTGTTTTGCCGCCGGGAAGTCTTTGCGGTGCAACCAACCCTTCTCGTGTAGCGCCTCGAACGCCGCTTCCAAGGAGGTTGGGTGCGGGACGGATCGCGACTGGTCGCCCTCGAATGGCAGTAAAGGAGGTTTGGATTCGTTGGGTGAGCGTCGGCGAGCCATGCGAAAAGTAGGGCGGGGAGGGTTTTTTAGGCAAACGGAAACGAGGAAAGGAGCGGGATGGGGGCGCTGAGATTCGAACTCAGGTCTGTGCGTCCCGAACGCACAAGCATACCAGGCTAGCCCACGCCCCCGCGCGCGGACAAAAAAGTTTGAGTGTGAATTGTTTTGGGTGGTTGAGAGTTAAAAAAGAAATGGAAAGCGGGCTCGGAGGGATTTGGACCCTCGGCTTCCAACTTAGAAGGTTGGCACTCTGACCAGGCTGAGTTACGAGCCCGCTGGAAAGTAGGTGCGCGGCGGGTTTTAACGCTTCTAGTCTGCCGTTGGGGACGCGTTTTCGGCGGCAGGAAAGTAGAAGACGCTGTAGGCGAGGAAGACCGCGCCAATGACGAAGGCGAAGGTTGAGAGGGAGCCGAAGGGCAGAAAGATGCCGAACACGTTGACGAGAGCGTCAAAAATGCCGTACGCGATGGGGATGAAAGAGCCAATGAGGAAGTAGCGAACGCGCGGAGCAAGGATGGAGCCGCGCGAGCCCTGATAAAAGCGGAGGACGACGAGAAAAGCACCAATTGTGCCGGCGGCGATGTACAACAAGTAGAAGGAATAAGCCGGCCCAGGCATAGTGTGACTCCAAAACGCGGGGGCGAAGAGGCGAGGTTCGGCGGAGACGCTGGCTTGAAGCCAGCCGAGGGCGAGAAAGACGTAGAGGAAAAAGGCCACAAGGAGGACGGCGACCGACACGCGAGGGGAAGGCCGCCGATTCGTGATGGCGTAAGCGAAGTGGATGAAAAAGACGGGGATGAGGATAGCTCCCGCAATGGAGACATTACTCCAAAGGAGGGCGTCCCCCGCCTGGTTGAGGGGCGTGACGCGTTGGAGTAACTCGCCGAACGACCAAAGCGCGACGGCGAAGAGTGTGAGCGAAAAGTAGCGGTTCGTGCGTGATGCCGAATTGCGGTAAAGGGACGCAATACCGAGAAGCGAAGCCAAGACTCCACTGAGGGCAGAGATGTACGCGTACAGCGTCCAGTTCAACGCCATGAAAAAGAAGAATGAGGGACGGAATAAAAAACAAGCGAAAAGAGGGGGGAGAGGAAAGAAAAAGAGAAAAAAGGGACTAAAGGGCGGTGTTAGTCTTCGCCCATGCCACCCATTCCGCCGGGTCCACCCATGCCGCCGGCGGGTTTGCTCTTGCTCGCAATGATGTCGTCGATGCGCAGAATCATTTCTGTGACTTCCGCCGCACTCGAAATCGCTTGTTTCTTGATTTTCATGGGCTCGATCACGTTGAGTCCCTTCATGTCGGTGACTTTCGCGTTGTAAATGTCGACGCCCATCGCGTGGCCGCCCGCTTTTTCGTGCTTTTGGCGGAGCTCCACGAGAGTGTCGATGGAGTCCATGCCGCAGCTTTCGGCGAGCGTGCGGGGAATGACTTCGAGCGAGGACGCGAACGCGTCGACGGCGAGTTGTTCGCGACCCCCCACTTCAATCGCGTACTTTTTCAGCGCGCCCGCGAGTTCCATTTCGATGGAGCCGCCGCCCGTCACGTATTTGCCGAGTTCGATCGCGCTCGAGACGGCGCCGATGGCGTCCACGACGGCGCGGTCCGCTTCGTCGACGACGTGCTGGGTGCCGCCGCGGACGAGAATGGTGACGCTTTTCGGTTCTTTGCATTTCTCGACGAAAATCATTTGTTCCCCGGCGACTTTGCGTTCCTCCACGAGGCCCGCGTGGCCGAGGTCCTTGCCGGAGAGGTCGTCGAGTGTGGTGGTGATGCGGCCGCCCGTGGCGCGCACGAGTTTTTCCATGTCGCTCTTTTTGACGCGGCGCGCGGCGAGCACGCCTTTCTTGGAGAGGTAGTGCTGGGCGACGTCGTCGATGCCTTTTTGGCAGAAGAGGACGTTGCACCCGCTTTTCGCGACTTTTTCGACCATGTCTTTGAGCATTTTTTCTTCTTGGGCGAGGAATTGGCTCATTTGGTCGGGGCTGGTAATGGAGATGCGGGCGTCGGTTTCGGTTTTTTCGATTTCGAGGGCGGTGTCGATGAGCGCGATTTTCGCGTTCGGCACCTGTTTGGGCATGCCGGGGTGGACGACTTCCTTGTCGATGAGGACGCCTTGAATGACGGT
>JBBILJ010000069.1:0-5509 GCA_037444945.1 Microcaldota archaeon
GTCCGAATCCCACCGAGCCCGCCTCCTTTTTCAGGTAGTGGCTACCCCGTGCTTCCGCTTCTTTAAAAGGTGGGAAAGGCTTTTATGCGGCTTTCGCGTCTTTAAAGCAGCGGATTCTCTCAGTGGGTTGAATTGTCGCTTGCCGGCCCCTTCGCTTTGTTGGGCTGGCCCTAATTCTATTTTATGCGCCTAGCAAACACTATTTTTGATTCGGGTCGCTTACTTTTCGGGCGGCTGCATGTTTTCGTTGAGCACTCGCCGGTGCTCCTCGGAATAAATTTTTACGACCTTGAATTTCCCACGGGTCTTGTTTTCCAGAGGAAGAAGTGTGAGCTCGGTTATCTGTGCTTCTCCTCGATAGTCCCATTTTCCGTTCTTGTTAAACGCTAGGAAGACCCGGCTGGGCGGTAGTCGATACAATCGAAGGCCGTCTTTCTGAAAGGAGTGTTTCGAATTGAGTGCAAGTGTTGAAGGAAACCCTTGCTTCTGCGTCAGCTGCAACGTGTCGTTGAGGATGATTGTTGCACCCATTACTAGAACCACCAAGGGGGTTTAAGAAAAAAGATTTGAAAAAGAAAGAAAAACGTTGAGAAAAAGGAAGGGCCGCGGTCGGCTTTAGGCGGTGCGGCGGTAGCGGTATGAGTAGGGTTGCGGTTTGTCGATTGGGGCGGGTTCTTCCTCGCTTTCCTCGACGATCGGCATCGAGGAGATGAGGATGATTTTTTCGACTGCTTTCACGGACTTGTAGAGAATGGTTTTTTCGCGAAAGACCCGCTTGGCTTCTTCTTTGCTGGTCGCGCGAATGGGTTCAAGCGTGAGGCGCACGACTTCGCCCTTTTGGAGGTCGATAATGGCGTCGTAAACCTTACCGACGGGTTTGGCGGCGTCCGTGAAGACGTCCATGCCGATGAGTTGCGAGACTTTAACGCTCATTTTCTTCAATCACCTGGAGTGTTAACCTGGTTGAACGAGAAGGTTTGCGAATCCGACTTTTTAAGGGAGTTGGTTTTCGAGGGTTAAAAGCGTCGGGGGCTTGTCAGAGGGTTTTAGGCGGCGCGCACGATGAGTTCTTTGCGGACTTCGTTAAGGACGTAACCGTAATTGTTGTAGTGAGAGATCGCGTAAATCTTGACGCGATAATCGCCGGGCGGAGTGCGTTGCGTGCTCCACAGCGGGACGGTGAAGCGCTTAGTTTCGCCCGGCGCAAGGTTGCCGAGGCGCACTTCGCGTTGCTGCGAGAGAGCGGAGCGGTCGAAGCCGAGGGGTTTAGGTGCTTCCACCACAATGCTGGTGAGGAGTTCTTTTTCGAAGTCGTTGCGGACTTCGATTTCGAGCTCGGCGTACTCGTTCGTGTGCGCAGGCAAGCGAAGGGGGTGAATGGTGGCCGTCAGCGTGTAAATGGTGCCGCTGGTGGGGCCGCGTTTTTTACCGAAGAGGTCGAAGAGCCCCATAAAGAAATCGCTTTTTTTCAAGGTAGCGCGATTTAAAGAGGTTAAGGCGCAATTCCGCTATTTCGCTCTATTTGGGGGGCGTAAAAGTCTGTTTTTCCGCAAAGGAGCGCCACCAAGACGCGTTTTGCTCTAACGCCCCGCTAAACGAGGTTGAAAGTTGGTACGGCCTCTTTTTTCCTCCTTTTTCGACGAGTCCAGACTTTTCAAGGGAGAGAAGAAGGAGGTAGAGCGTGCTTTTCCCCGCCTCGGTTTCGGTCACGAGCTGAGTGAAGGTAGCGGGGCTGGCTTTGAGGCGTTGAAGAACGGCGGCGGCGAGCTCTTTGCGGGTTTGAGAGTACGTAAAGGTGTCGTTTACGAAGTCGTAAACCGTATATTGTAGCGCGTTAATTTTGTGGGTGTTTTCGGGGCGGACGCGAAAGTGCGCGTAGCTTTGCTCGCGCTGGGTTTGGTAGTGGGACCGTTTTTTTTGTTCGGGTAATGGAACCATGAGGGAGACCCCAAACTTCCTCTATTCACGACGACCTTGCTTCGCCAAGGGCGGCGGGTTTTTACTGCATGCGCCCGCCTTTCCTGCGAGAAAACTCACCCGGCGGGTTCTTTTTCCTGTTCCAACAGGTTTCTTTTTTTAGTTAGGAGTAGAAGAATAGAAAACGTAAGGTTCTTCTTTTTTTATTGTATTTGCTTTTCTGTTTCTATGCCTTTATCGTCATCGGGCTTCCTCCTTTCGCTCGAAATTGAAGAACCGGTTGTCCGGGGGCTGCTTTTAGGAAGTGAAAACCTTTTTCCAGACGAGTTTATCGCCCTTTTGCAGGGAGAAATACGGGAAGCGCGGGGGGAGCGCGTGGTTTGCGCGCGGCAGCTTCTTCTCGCACCCCTCGCACAATTTGGCCCGGATTCTTCTTCGTTTTCTCCCCTTAATTTACCACTGACCAGCCACGTCGTTGGCTCCTTTCACTCGCACCCCTCGCCGAATTCCGCGTATCCGTCCCGCCAAGACCGTTTCTTTTTCGCGAGTTTTGGCGCCGCACACCTGATTGCGTGCCCCCCGTTCACGGTTGCTAGTTTAGCCGCGTTTTCTCCGCGCGGCAGCCCGATTCCGTTTCGCGTCACGCGCGGCGCCCCCAAAACGCGCGTTTAAGTTTTCGCCTTTCGTTTCCCGCTTTACTCGTCGAGGTGCCGTTCATGAAAATCGTTGACTTGCGTGCGCACATGGTGCTGGATTCGCGGGGGAACCCAACGGTTGCTGCCACCGCGCAAACCCGGAGAGGCTGCTTTGCCGCCCAGGTTCCGTCTGGTGCTTCGACGGGCGCACACGAGGCCGCGGAGTTGCGAGATGGCGGGCGCGCGTTTCACGGCTTCGGCGTCGCAAAAGCGGTCGAAAACGTTAACCGCCCGATTCGTTCGCTGGCGCGTTCTCGTGTTTGGCGCTCGCAAAAAGATTTTGACGCCGCTCTCGCCGCCCTGGATGGAACCGTCAACAAGAAACGCTTAGGCGCGAACGCGGTTTTGGCCGCGAGTTTAGCGGTCGCGCGCGCGTTCGCTGCCGAAAACGGGCAACCCCTTTACGCATACCTTTCTTCCCTCTCTGGCGCGCGTAAGTGCCGCCTTCCCGTTCCGTTCGCGAACGTCATTAACGGCGGCAAGCACGCAGGCAACGCTCTTGCGTTTCAAGAGTACCTGCTGGTTCCCGTCCGGTTTTCGTCTTTTGCCGCCGCGACGCAAGCCGTCGTCGAAGTTTATCACGCCCTTAAAGAAAACCTCGCCAAACAGTACGGTCCACTTGCAACGAATGTCGGCGACGAGGGCGGGTTCGCCCCCGCCCTTTCCGACGTCGAGGAACCCCTGCGTTTGTTGGCGGACGCCGTTGACGATTCGGGTTATCGCAAGCGAATTGCGCTCGCTTTGGATTGCGCGGCAACCTCGTTTTACAAAAACGGGGAGTACACCGTCGGTGTTCACCGGTTCTCGCGCCACCGTCTTTTAGACTACTACGAACACCTGATTCGTTCGTACCCCCTCGTTTCCGTTGAAGACCCGTTGTTTGAGGATGACTTCGCGGGGTTTGCAGAGTTTACGCAGCGCTTTGGTCGGCGCGTCCAAGTCGTCGCGGACGACCTAACCGTCACAAACCCCCTTCGCGTGCGCCGCGCCGTCGCCACCCGCGCCGCATCTGCGCTGCTACTCAAAGTCAACCAAATTGGTTCACTCACCGAGGCGTTAGAAGCGGCCGCCGTCGCCCGTACCGCGAAGTGGAGCGTTATGGTGTCGCATCGCTCCGGCGAAACCACCGACGCATTCATCGCCGACCTCGCCGTCGGGCTGGGTTGCGGGCAAATCAAACTCGGCGCTCCCGCGCGCGGCGAGCGAACCGCGAAGTATAACCGCCTTCTCGAAATCGAGCCGGAGTTGGGGCGAAACGCGCGCTACGGTTTTTTGAAATAAGTTTTTAACAGCGAACTAGCGCGCCGCGCGGGCCCGCGGGCGGCGTTTTTTTCGTTGAACTTTAGTCCGCTCGCGGGAAGGCCGCCGCCAGCGGCGAGGAAGGGGACGGGGTCCGCGCTGTGCCCGTGCATCTCGCAGGGCGTTGCGTGATCCGCCGTCACGATTACGCGCGTGTTTGCGAGGTCTAGTTTTTGCAGGAGCGGCGCGAAGTAGTGTGCGTCGATGAGTTCGAGACACTTCTTTTTCCCGCGCGCGTCGCCGTCGTGTCCGTACAAGTCAGGGCCCTTGATGTGGACGTAAACGCCATCGAAGTGCTTGAGGGCGGCAAGGGTTTTTTGCGCCCGCAAGCGGTAATCCGCGGGCGTAACGGTCGGTTCGCCAAGCGGCGTGACGCGCATACCGACGAGTTTCGCGATGCCTTTCTCAAGCGGCATGTCGGCGAGAATCGTCCAGCGCTTGCCAAAGGCGGCGGGCGGGTGCTTGATGCGTGTTTCCGCGTCGCGGCAGAGGATTTCGTTCGCGGCCAGCAACCCTTCCCGGTTTCGGGCCGCGTTAACGTTCGAGGCTTGCAAGATGGCGTGTGAGTTTCGCGTGAACTCGTTTAAGAGCTCGGCGCCGCGTTTCGCGGCCCGCGAGGCATCCAAGGGCCGCGCGGCGAGTACGATTGGCTTGAATGAGTGTTCCGCGTGCGCCAACCCGCTGGGTTGAACCGTGTAGGCCGGATCCGTGTTAGAGACGCGTTTAGAGAGCGGTTTTTGATCCTTGATGACGAGGACGGCGCGGTGACCCAGCGTAGCCCGGAAAACGAAGGTCGCCCCAGTGAGTTTGACGCGGTGGTTGATTTCGCGTTCGAGCCGCTTGGCGTGCGTTGTTGAAAGGTGACGACCGACGCGGCGGTCAATGATTCGCGTGCCGCTTGCGTCTGTCGTCGCGAAATTGGCGCGTAACGCGAGCCAGCCGGTTTTGAATTGTTCGCCAAAACCCTCGGTTTCAAGGGCGCCGCGCCCCACGTGGTATTGAAGGGGGTTGAAACCGAGAACGGCGAAAACGCCGACGTCGCTTTCGGGCGCCAATCCGGGGACAATCGTGGAGTTGCCGACGACGCCTTGCGCGGCGAGGCGGTTAAGGTGAGGGAGGTGGGCGGACTGTAGCGGGGTCTTTCCGTGTAAGACGCGACACGCGCGATCCCCGGCGCCGTCGAGAATAATGAGGAGTTTCTTCATTCGCGAGTCCCTTTTTCGCGCTAGGCGTTTAACTTTTCGGCGCACGCGGCGACCGGGTTTCAGCATTTTTTGCCTTTGGCCTTCTTTTTCTTAGCGGCGTGCGCGAGCTTGGGGCGAGCTTTTTTGGTGGCTTTCTTCGGCTTGTGTTTGGGGAGTTGAACGGGCTTAGCGCTTTTGAGAGCTTTCTCGTACGCGGCCGCGGCGGCGGCGCGCGCGGGCTTCATTTCGGCGCCGCACCGCGGGCAGAGGGGGGGCACGAGGCGCGCGATTTCACGCGTCCGTTTTTGGCAGTAAGGGCAAACAAATTCTTTGAGCGATAAGCGTTCGTGCTCGCCGGGCGCGAGGTTTTCGCCCGCTTCGTCGTCGTATTCGTCTTCAAAGGTTTGTTCGGCG
>JBBILJ010000070.1:0-5438 GCA_037444945.1 Microcaldota archaeon
GCGCCAGCATTCAACAGGTGAAACCCCCTCCATGCCAGCCGCAAAACACATCCTCATCAAGTACGAAGACCTCCACCCTCAGGTTCGAGACGCAGTTAGGAAGGTTATCGAGCAACGCAAGGCTCGGAAGAGTAGCGCTTATACTTTGTCAAAAAATCCAGTCTTCTACCCTCTACTCGCTGGAGCGCTTTATGCCCCTTCAAACTACGCGAAAAAACTTTTCTCGGCGGTTCTTGTGGGAGACTTGGCATCCGCGCAGTATGCAGGGTACAAGAGCGAAACGAAGAAGGTGCGCGAACTCACAGATAAACTCGGTCGAGCAATTCGCGCGAACGCCATTGACAAAAAAGCTAACTATCGTCCTTCAAAATTGGCGGAAACGCATCCCTACTACTTCGTGAACCGAAAAGGCGACCTCATTCTTCTGCCGAAAACCAAGTTCCAAAACGCCATCGCAAAAGCGCAAGGCACCTTCCTGCGCGAAGTCCTCCCCGCCCGCTGGCGCGGAAAATTATGATTAAACCGAAAACGCCTCCGTGAAGGCGCGTTGAGCGCCGCGTTTTTTAAGGCCTCCAGCCTTGAATGGAGAGTTATGGCGTCCCCTCGCTTCCTTCGCCGCCTCACGCGGAACTGGGAGCAGACTGCGCTCGGTCTCGTCCTCATTCTCATGGTGGCGGGGATGCTTTACCTCGTCCCTTATCTGCGCCTGACGCAGTCGGTCGCTGACCAGTACTGGACCAACATTGTGGGCGGACTCGTCGCCGGCGTCATCACGAGTCTCATCCTCGGTTACTACTTCCAGCGTCAAGAGCAGCGCGAAGAACTCGCCAAGAACCGCGAAGTTTTCGTGGAAATCAAGAACCTCCTCGTCGAGTACGACAAGGACCTCCTCGAAAAACTCAAAGTTGACATCACGCCGCCCGCGGGCCTGAAAACCTTCCGCGAACGCGAATCCGACATCCGCGAGAAAGTGGAAAGTCTCCTCGCTGATCTCGCGGGTGAACCCGAAGAACTTCGAAAGCAGTTGTCCGTCCTTTCCTACTTTGAGTACCGGGAGTTCGCGCACCGCCTCGCCACGTACGGCCGCCTCAACGATCAGTTCTCCCCCAAACTCCCTCCTGACGTGCGCCAACTCCTTGCCGAACTCGAGCTCGCCGTCAACCGTGTTGAAGACCATTTTCAAACCCACTCGAGCAAGTGGGTGTCCGGGACCGAGTTCGTCAACGGCAAAGAAATGCCGGTCGTGACGGGCAAAAAGAGCGAGAAAGAAAACATGGCGGATGTAGTGAACGAGGAAGCCAGCGAAATCCAGCGCGCCCTGCGCCGCATCGCCGAACTTAAAGAACGCGTCGACGAACTCCTTGAAAGCTAGTTTTCTGCCCTGGGACCGCAACGCCGCTTAGCGTCGGAACGCGCGTTTTTGGAGTTCAGTCGCGAAGAAGTGTTCGGGGATTTTGAAGACACCTTCCGCGACGCTGTCCGCCTTGACTTGCGTGAAGGGCCAAATGCGCGTGTTTGAAAGGAGGCGCACATTGGAGCCGAGGTCGACGCCGTAGCCGAGCACGCAGAATTGTTCGAGGCGCGCCCGGTCCCCGATGGAGACTTCGCCGTCGAGAATGCTGTTCTCGCAGCGCGAGTACGCGCCCAAGCGAGTTTTTTCGAACGCCACGACGCCGTTGAGGAAGGCGCCCTCCCCAACGCTGCATCCCGTCATCAAGTGCACGTACGGCCCCACGATGGCGTCCTTGCCGACGCTCACCCCATCCTCCAAAATCACGGGACCCTTAATCACGGCGCCTTTCGCGACTTTCACGTTGCGCCCGATGCGCACACCCGTGCCCGTCACCAAACCATCGCACCTGCTCTCCACTTTGCTTTGGAGGGAGTTCATGGCGAGCTTGTTGGCCTCTGTGTAAGTCTGGGCGTTGTTCGTGTCCCCCCAGTAACCCGAAAACACGTACCCGTTAAGGTGCAGCTTGGATACGTGGTACTGCCACAAGTCGCCGAGGCGGTCCGCCTTGCGACCCTGCTTTTTCTCCGCCTCCACGTACGCGGGCACGTACTTCGTCAAGAACTCGTTCGAGAGCACGTAAATCGCGGTCGACGCGAGCGCGCTGAGCGCCTCCTCCACGCGCGGCTTCTCTTGGAACTGCTTGATGCGGCCCTTGTTGTCCAGCACCGCCACGCCGAACTGCTCGACGAGGCGGCGGTCGGTGAGTTGGTTGAGCACAATCGTGGCCGCGGCTTTCGAGGACGCGTGCGACTTAAGCACGGTTTTGAGGTCGAGGCCGGAAACGTAGTTGTCGGAACCGATGACGACGACGTCCTCCCGAAGCTTGAGTTTGGCGGCGACTTGCTGCAACGCCCCAATCGCGCCGAGCTTGTTCTCGTCGCTCGTCGTGTCCTCGTACACGTAACTCATCTTCACGCCGTACCGAAAGCCATCCCCGAAGAAGTCCTCAATTTTTTTCTGCGAAACCGAGAGCGCCACCACGATTTCTTTCACGCCGCCCTCGCGGCACAACTCGACTAGGAGCTGCATGCCCGGCTTGCCGCCGATGGGAAGGAGGACTTTGGGAGTTCGCAGCGAGACGGGCTGCATGCGCGTCGCAAAACCCCCCGCGAGCAAGATGGCCTTCATTTTCAGAATCGCCTCGAAAAACCCAAAAAATCCTTAATTATCGCTAAACCCGCAGCAAACCCGCGCGAACCAAAAAAGTTGCTGGTAGTATTGGAGCGAGAGGCAAGTTTTAAAGTTTCCCTCCCCCTCAAGCCGCGTCGGTGGGACTCATGGAAAGCAAGCCGTTCGCAGCCAACATTTTCCGCGCCTTCGACATCCGCGGCATCTATCCTCAAGAGCTCGACGAGGACATCGCCGAAAAAACGGGGTACGAGTTCGGTCTGTGGCTCAAGCGCAACAACTTTTGCAGCGACGGCAACGCCGTCACGGTCGGTTGCGACGTGCGCCCCTCCAGCCCTTCACTCAAATTCGCGTTCAACCAAGGCGTCAACAAGGCCGGCCTTGATGTGCGCGACGTGGGAACGCTCTCCACGGGCATGCTCTTCTTCGCCATCGCGCACTACGGTGCGCCCGCCGGCGCCATGATTACCGCTTCCCACAACCCGAAAGAATACAACGGCATCAAGCTCGCAGTGAAGAACGCGAAAAGCCTCACGGGCGAGTGGGGCATCTACGAAATCCGCGACGCCGTCGCGAAAACCAAACTCCCCACCGAAATCAAGGGTTTAGTGGAGGAAGACAACGTCGAAGCCGAGTACGAGCAGTGGATTCTCTCGCACGCCCAACTCGCCAAGCCCCTCAAAATCGTGGCGGACTGCGGCAACGGCGCCACGGGCCCCTTCGTACTCCCCATCCTCGAAAAACTCAAGTGCACCGTCATTCCCCTCTATGCGGTTCCCGACGGCACGTTCCCCAACCACTCCCCCGACCCCACCAAGCCCGAAGCCGTCGCGGAGTTGCGCGAGCGCGTCGTGAACGAAAAAGCGGACCTCGGAGTCGCGCTGGACGGGGACGGAGACCGCGTCGTCTTCGTTGACGAAGCCGGCACGCCGCTCGCGGGCGACGTCGCCCTCGCCTTATTCGCGCAAAGCGAACTCGAAAAGCGTCCCGGAAGCGTCGTGGTGTACGAAGTCCTCTCCTCTCGAGCGCTGAGGCAAACCATTGAGGCAGCAGGCGGACGCGCCATCATGAGCAAAGTGGGGCACTCCTACATCAACGAAGTCATGGAAAAGGAACGCGGCATCCTCGCGGGCGAAATGAGTGGCCACTTCTTTTTCAGTGACGACTACGGGTACGACGACGCCATTTACGCCACCGTCAAAATGGCAGAATTGGTGAGCCGCAAGGGAAGCCTCAAGCAGCTCCACGAAGCCCTGCCGCACTACGTCGCCTCTCCACCGTATCGACCAAAAGTAGAGAGTGACGCGAAGAAATTCGAAATCCTTGACGCCGTCAAAAAACAATTCCTCGCCAAATACGGCTCGCAAGTCACGACGCTCGACGGCGTGCGCCTCGACACCGAAAAAGGCTGGGGCATCGTGCGCGTCTCCAACACCGCGCCCGAACTCGTGCTCCGATTCGAAGCCGTCACACAAAAAGATTTAAACGAAATCAAAAAGGTTTTCGCGGACGCCCTCAAGCCCTACGGCGTCGCGCTCCCCTAACCTTGCGCGCCTTCCCCGCCTTCTTTTTCTCCACGCCTACTTCCGCCGCCACGTGACGACCCGCAACCGGGACGAGGAACGCACCCACCAAACTACTCACGCCCAGCGTCGCCACGCGGGCGAGCACCGTACCCGCAAAAAGCGAGGCGGCGGGCAGACCGGTCGGGGAGAGAAGAAACACCAGAGACGCTTCCGTCGCGCCCAAGCCGCCCGGAAGAAGAGAAATCAACCCCACCGCGACGCTGAGAGAAAACGCGGCGGCGAGCACGAAGTAATCCACCGTCAAACCCAGCGCACGGAACGCGAGGAAGACGGCCGTGTAGTCAAGCGTCCACGCGACGAGCGAGACGAGAAACGAGGTCGTGATGGTGCCGGGGCGAAAGCGGTGGACTTCGACCTTCTTCAAAAAGTCGAGGGGGCGAAGTTGCGACGCCCAAACCAGGATGCTGGGCGCGAAGGAGTGCAATGAGTAAAGAACGACGAGAAGGAGGAAGAAGAGGAGGAGGAACGCGATGTCTTCTCCGGGCGCGAGCTGCGCGAGCGCCAGGCTTGAAAACAAGAAAAGCACGAGGAGGTCGAGAACGCGCTCCCACACAACAGAGAGAAGCGCGAACGAGTACCGAACCCCGCGCGCCTTGAGGGGCAGCACTTTCGCGACTTCAAGCACACGGCCTGGCGAAAAGTTCGAGAGCGCCAAGCCCGCGGCTTGAACCGCAAAAACGTCGCTAAACGGCAGCACCTTGCTTTCGTCGAGAAGCAGCTTCCAGCGCAGTGCGCGCGCCGCGAGGGCGGCGAGCGAGAAGAACGCGGCAAAAAGGACGATCGCCACATTCGCGCGCACCAAGAGCGAGAACAACTCGCCCACGTTCACCCACGCCGCGAGCGCGACAAGAACAACGATGGCGACGGCAAAAGACAACCAACCGACGAGCTTAGACTTCATGAACAAACCACATCAGTTAGACGGGAGGAAGGCTTAGAACGCGGAGAGCGTTTATAAACCAAAACGCGAACCCCCTCCCCAACTCCCGGCCGCCAACTCGTTTAAATTAACCCCGCCCAATAACACGAGAATAACGCTAAAACCAGGCGGAAAACCAACTGCCCGGCAAAAGATTGAAATTGTTGAGGTGGGACGCGCATGAAGACAACCAGCATCCTCCTCGCCCTCCTCGTCCTCGCCGGATTGGGATTGGCGGGGTGCCTGAGTGGCGGCGGAGGGGTACAAGCATCCGCGCAAGGCGGCGCGGCAG
>JBBILJ010000071.1:0-1163 GCA_037444945.1 Microcaldota archaeon
CGTTACCTCACGCAAGTGATAAGAGTTGAGGGGCGATTGTTTTTTTAGGGGCTGGTTGGCGGGTTTTACGGGGTTTGGGCGGGTCACGGGGTCGCGGTCTGATAGGCTTTTATTCGGCTTTTTCGTGCCTTACTCGGGGGTTTCAACCCGCTCCCGCTTCGTCGAGTCGCCGTCTTTGGCAGATCGTGTTACTCATGGTTGTTGAATCGCTGCCCGTCATTGACGTCGGCGTCATCGTGGTGACTGCGCTCCTTATCGGCGCCATGTTTTCGCGTTTCGGTTTAAGCAACGCGATAGGCTTTATTCTCGCCGGCATCCTTCTCGGGCCTTTGGGGTTGAATTACCTAGTCCCCAATCAAGGCATCGCCCCGTTCTTTGGCGAAATCGGCCTGCTCATGCTGCTTTTCTACCTCGGTCTTGAGCTCAGCATCAAGCGCTTTAAGGAAACCGGAGCCGTCGCGACAATTCTCGTGGGCCTCGAAATCCTCGTCTCCTTCATCATCGGTTTCGCGGTCGCCTCGCTTTTCGGTTTTCGAGGCGTTGAAGCCATCGTCATTGGCTCGCTCTTGCCCATGGCGTCCACCGTCATCGCCGTCAAATTCATCATCGAAAAAGGGTTGCTCGAAAAATTCGAGTCCCGCGTCGCCATCTCCGCCCTCATCATTGAAGACTTTCTCGCCATCCTCATCCTCGTCTTCCTCTCCACCCTCGGCTCGGGCGCGAGTTTCGGCCAAACGATTTTCACGGGCGTGCTCTTCGTCATCGCCATGTTTTTCGTCGTCAGACGCGTCTCCACCTTCGTCCTCAACATCCTTCACCGCGTCGGGCACGCGGACAAAATGGCGCTCTACGCCGTCGGCGTCGGCATCCTCGTCGCCACCTTCGGCAGCTTCCTCGGCTTAGGCACCGCGCTCGGCGCCTACTTCGCCGGCTTCGCGCTGGCGGAGAGCCCCTACGGCGAACGCATCAAGCGCGAACTCTCGTTCTTCCGCGAGTTCTTCGTCCTCTTCTTCTTCGTCTCTTTCGGCTCGACCGTAGTGCTGCCCGCCGCCTCCACCGCGGGCCTGTTCCTCTCACTCCTCGCCGCGCTGCTCATCCTCTACGTCCTCAGCAAACTCGTCGTGTACGCCCTCGCCGGCACCCTCGTCGGCATGGACCTCGTC
>JBBILJ010000071.1:1173-5430 GCA_037444945.1 Microcaldota archaeon
GATGATGAGCATCGGCGAGTTCTCCATCATCATCGTGCTTGCCGCCAAACCCCTGCTCTCCGCGGCGAGTTACAACCTCATCCTCGCCCTCGCCTTCGCCCTCGTGTTCGTCACGACCGCCCTCGCCCCCCTCATTTTCAACCGCCGCCAAGCCATCGCGGCCTTCTTCGAGCGCGTCTTCCCCCGCCCGCTGCGCGCCCTGCTGCACGACGCGGGGCAGCGCG
The DNA here is from genome assembly GCA_037444945.1 of Microcaldota archaeon. GTDB lineage: Archaea > Micrarchaeota > Micrarchaeia > Norongarragalinales > JBBILJ01 > JBBILJ01. The sequence goes on from JBBILJ010000071.1 coordinate 1,398, forward strand.
GCCGCGCGCTGGAAGCGCTCTCGCGCAGCCGTTTGTTTCAACTCGAAACCACGCGTCTACTTGAAAGTGTGCTCGCCAACGTCGTCATCGTGACCTCGATTTCGTACCTTGCCTCGCTGGCGCACTCGCAGTTCCCCTCCGTTAGCAACCTCATCGCCGTTCCCATCGTTGCCGTCCTCGTCGCGTGGCCCGTCTACAAAGTCATTTCGGACCTGCGGTACCTCTTCTACCTCGTTTTCGCGCCCTCGTTTGCGCGTCTCTTCCCGCGTCTAGAGCACCGTCTGCCTGTCGTTGCCGACCTCGTCGTCGACTTCACGGCGAGTTTGTTCTTCTCGCTTTTTGGCCTTCTCGCCGTGCTGGTCGGCGTGATGCTGAACTTGCCGGCCCTGCTGCTGACTCCCATCGCGCTGTTCGCCGCCCTCTTAATCCTGTACGCGGCGCGCAGCTTGTACGCGCTCGTCGAGCACGCGGCCGCGGTTGAAACGCAAGCGGAAGCGGAAGCCTCGGGAGTGTTGAGTCGGGACGCGGTTCGCCTTTCGCGTGAATTCAACGAGCACGGCGAACTCTTTCGCGCCTTACACGCGGAACGACTGCGCACGCAAGACCGCTTGCAAGAGCACTTGCTGCGGCGCGAGTTCGCGCAAGTTAACCGCCTCCTCTCCGATTTTAAGCGCCTCGAAACGCAGACCGCGCTCGGTTTGGTGAGCGCGGAGCACTTGCCTTCCGAGTTGCGCAAGCCGTGGTTGAGCATTCGCGGCACCAATGTCGCGCTTTTGCGGCGCCACTTTTACGCGCACGCCCTTCGAAACCAGCCCTTCACGCTCGCCACGTCTCACTTGCCCCCCGCTGTTCCCGCGAGAAAAACGGTCGCTCCCGCCCCTCGTAAAGTCGTCGTGCGCCGGCCGTTGAAGAAAAAGCTTGTTTTGAAAGCGAAACTCAAATCGGTTGCTTCTCGGCCCGCTCAACGCAAGCCCGCGCGTGGGGGTAAAGCTGGAACGCGTTGGGGCAAAAAGTAGCCTTTTATACCGCGCGAGCGTAGCCTCGATTACAAAAGGGGTGCCGTTCGACTTATGGATGAGGCTGCGCTCGACGCCAAGCATTTCGACGCCAAACTCGACGAACTCAAGTCCTCCCTCTTCTTTCTCTCCGACTCGGTCGCGAAAGCCACGAGCGGCGCCTCCAAGCTCGCCGATATCGCGGCCGCCCTTGAACTGCTCGCCAAGCACTCGTCGCGCAACGAGGCGGAGTTCGAGGACATCAAGGCCCGATTGCAGAGCATTCAGAGCGGAGACACTCTCACCGACATGGCGAAACGGATGGAGAAGCTGGCGGACAGCGTAGCGTGGATTGCGCGCCAAAACAACGACGCCTTTGATGACCTCAAGCGCGTGCTGCAAAAAGCTGAAACTCTTCCTGCCAAAGCCGACGTACAGGTCATTAGTGAAAAAATGGGGCAGCTCGCGTCCGAATCCGACGTTCGGGAAGTCTCTAACAAACTCTCCTCCCTCGAAGAAAACCTGGCGGCCGCTCAACGCTCGTCAGCCGACCTCGAAAAAGAATTGAACGCGCTCAACAATCGTCTTCAAAAAATTTCTGACTCCTTCACCGCTGGCGCCGGTACCCAATCCGACGCCAAACTTGACGAGATCTCCAACTCGTTCACGCAGCGCACGGTCGCCCTCGAAGCCGCCTTCAAGCAAGTCGCCGTGGATTTGGGGGAAAAAACGCTCGACGCCGATACCCGCGTTCTCAACAAGACGGAATCAATTTCGTCGAGCCTCGCTTCCCTTGCTGGGGATATGCGCGCCGCCACGGTCGGCCTTGCCGAGCAAGTTAACGCGCTGAACTCCCGCCTCGACGCCCTCGCGAACGCTGTGCAAGCTCCCGCGGTTCCGAGCGAGGCGCTTCAATCTATTGAGTCTAAAGTTGCTCTCCTTGCGGAGCACCAGCAGCGCGCCCTCGCCGCCATTGAGGAATCGAACCAGCAGCGCGCGAGCACGGCCGAGAACCTCTCGCAGCGCTTGAGTGACGCCTCGCAGCAGACCACGGCTGCCGTCGAAAAAACGCTGGGCGAAACGAACACGCGTCTCGAAAACGTGGGTTCCCGGGTGAGCGACGTGCAGAACGCGCTCGTCAAGCTCGCCGAAAATCAGGAGGCGCACCAAGCCGCCCTCGCCTCTGTGGCTTCGCAGGCCGTGGGTGCCGCCGAAAAAGTCCAGTTCGCCGTCGAGGGCAGCCTTGAAAAAGTTCCGCAAGCCGTACAGCAAGCTGTTTCGAAGGAGATTGGGCGCGTTCACCAAGCGACGGAAGAGCTTCGTGACTCGAGCACGCAAATGCATGACGCGCTTCTGAAAGCCACGAAGGAGTACCCTGAAGCTACTGCTGCGGCGTTGCGCTCCTCGATGGTGGAAACTAACTCCAAGCTTGAAGCTATCTCCAAGCAATACAATGATATGGCGGCCCTCTCCGCCAACCTCTCCAGTCAACTCGCGTCCAGCGAGGAAACTATTCCTAAAGTCATTAAGGACTCCCTCGCCCCCGTGTTGCAGGAGAACGCGAAAACGCAGATGGAGGTCGCTGATGTCGTCGCGACGGCTGCCGACAAAATCCCGCAGCATGTTCAGTCCGCGCTCGCGCCCGCCCTTCGGAGCGTGGAGGAAGCGACGCAGAAATTCGCGAGCGAAAACGCGGCGCTGCGGCAACGAATCGAAGCCCTTTCTGGTCTCGAAACTAAGATTGATAACGTGGAGCGCGTCCTCTCCACTGTCCGTGAGTCCTCTGAGAGCCAGCACAAGCAAAATCAGCTCCTCTCCGAAGCGCTCTCCTTAGTGAATAAGGATGTCGCGAGTCAAGCGCAGGAATTCAACGAGCTCGCCAGAGGCATTTCGGGCCTGCAAAATCAGCTTGCCGAGCAGCAACGCCAAAACCAAGCGCTCTTGAGTGCCATTACGAGCGTCGTGCAAGAAATGGCGGCCATGGAAAAAGACCTCAGTCAAGCCAAGGACACCCTCAAAGACCCTACTGTTCTCTACTCGGCGATGGAGAAACGCCTCATGACGCGCCTCTCCGAAAAACTCGCGTCCGCGTAAATCCGCTTTTTGAACTTTGCGTTTCTTCCGCACTTTGCTGCACTGGCCGTTACGCCCCTCTCTTTTTTTTAAAGCGTGAAGCGATTCGGTCCTCGAAGAAGCAAGGACCAGAGCTCCATAGGTATTAAATAGGTAGTTATGGTATTGCTATAGGTGTTAATCGGTATGGTGGTTACGACCGTTCAGTTAGACAAGACCGTTGTGGCGGAACTTAAGGGTCTTAAGGCGTACCCGCGACAGTCGTACAACGAACTCATCCTGCGCTTGATTGAAGTTTTTCGAAGCGTGAAGGCGCGAAACCAATATGACGAATTCTTGCACAAAATTCAACAGCCGAAAATGAAGGAGTTGTGGGACAACCCAGCGGACGAGGCGTGGGAGCGTGCTTAAGACCGGCGACGTAATCCTCGCGAGCGTCCAGTTCACGGACTCGTTCGAAGTCAAAAAGCGCCCCGCCGTCGTCCTTTTCGAGGAACGGGGCAACGTCGTCGTCGCGGGCGTGACGAGCAACACGCACATGCAAGGCATCCCGTTGTCCACGCGCGAAGGGGCCGCGGTCGAGAGCGTGATAAAGCTCAACTACCTCTTCACGATTTCGAAAGCCATGATTCACAAATTCCTCTTTCGGCTCCCCGCAGAGAAGAAGCGCCTCGTTTTTAGCGAACTCGCCAAGCGCCTCCAACCCCTCAACGACTAGCCGCCTCCGTCACTCTTTTAATTCTCCCCCCTCTACGCTGAGCGGTTGGTGTTTTGCGGTGGACGGGTGGAAGCTTTTTAGCGGCAGTTCGAACCCCGAGCTCGCGAAAGCCGTCGCGAACGCGCTCGGCCGTCCCTTAAGTCGGCTCACGCTTTCCCGTTTTAGTGATGGCGAAATTTCGCTCTCCGAAATGGAGAGCATGCGCGGCAAGGACGTCTTCATCCTCCAATCCACGTGCCCGCCCGCG
>JBBILJ010000072.1:0-5406 GCA_037444945.1 Microcaldota archaeon
ACATCATGGAGCTGCTCGTGTGCATCGACGCGTTCCGGCGCGCCAGCGCCGCCAGCATCACGGTCGTCATCCCGTATTACGGTTACGCGCGCCAGGATCGTTTGAGCGAGCCGCGCGCCCCCATCACAGCCAAACTCGTCGCGAACCTCATCGCGAAAAGCGGCGCGGACCGAGTCATTACTTTCGACCTTCACTGTCCCCAAATCGAAGGCTTTTTCGAAATCCCCGTGGACGACTTGCACGCCTCCAAACTCTTCGCCGAACTCGTCCTTCAGCGCGGCTTTCAAAACGTGGTCGTCGTCTCCCCCGACGTGGGCGGAGTGAAGCGGGCGAGAAAGTTCGCGTCGTTCATCGATAACCCCCCCATTGCTGTCATCGACAAGCGGCGCCCGAAAGCGAACGAGAGCGAAGTCATGAACCTCGTCGGGGATGTGAAGGGGAAGACCGCGATTATTTACGATGACATGATTGACACGGGCGGCACGCTCGTCAAAGCCGCGGACGCCCTCAAAAAAGCGGGCGCCACTGATGTGTACGCTTTCGCCTCACACGGGGTCTTCAGCGGTCCCGCGTATGAGCGCTTGGGCAAGAGCGCGCTCAAGCAAATCGTCGTGACGGACTCTATCCCGCTGCGCGCCGGCGCGCCCAGCAACATTCAGCAAATTAGCGTTGCCAAACTCCTCGCCACTGTGATGAAGAGCGTCATCGAGCGCTCCTCCATTGAGGAAGTTCTCGCCGACGAGCAGACCCGCCTGCTCGCCTAAACCCAATCCTTTGATGCCCGCGTTTGAATTCCAATCGAGGTAGAAGATTGCATGACTGTTTTTCTCGACAAACTCGAGGCCGCCGTGAAAGAGAAGAATTCGGTGCTCTGCGTTGGCTTAGACCCGAAGCCCTCGACGCCGGACGAAATGCTTGAATTTTGCCTCGGCCTCGTCGACCAAACCTCGGATTTTGCGGCCGCGTTTAAGCCCAACCAGCAATTCATTCACCCTTTCTCGGGCAGTCAAATCGAGAAACTCACGCGCGCCATCCACAACCAAGGCTGCGTGAGTATCCTCGACCTCAAACTCGGCGACATCGGCAGCACCAACGACGCCGCCATCCACTGGCTCTCCAGCTTCGGCTTCGACGCCTTCACGTTCAGCCCCTTTGCGGGCAACCTCGAAGAAGCTACGAAAGCCGCGCACGCAAAAAACTTGGGAATCATTTCGCTCTGCTTAATGAGTAACCCGGACGCGAAATACTTCATGCTCGAAAACAAAATCGAGGGAAAACCGGGTTTTGAGTGGATCGCCGAGAAAGCCAAGCAAGTCGGAACGGACGGCGTCGTCGTCGGCGCCACGAACGACGCCTCTCAAACCAAAAAAATCCGCGACCTCACCGGTTCTCGCACGATGTTCCTCGTTCCCGGCGTGGGCGCGCAAGGCGGCGACGCAGCTGGCATCCTCAAACTCGGCGGCAACGCGCTCATCAACGTGGGGCGCGGCGTGTTCGGCGCATCCGTGCCCGCCATGGCGGCGAGAGAATACCGCGACTCATTTAATCAGCACCGCAAACCGTAGTCATTTTTTTAATCAAAAACTTTGTTTTCGGAGGTCGAAAGCGAAATGGGCAAGCAGGACTTGATTCTCAAACTTGAAGAAATCGGCGCCGTGAAGTTCGGTGACTTCACACTCAAGAGCGGCATGAATAGCCCCATCTATATCGACTTACGCCTCCTCGTCTCCCACCCCGCCCTCCTCAAGCAAGTCAGCAAAGCCCTCGCCGCCAAACTCAAGCGGCTCGAGTACCAGCGCATCGCGGGCATCCCGTACGCCGCCCTCCCCATCGCGACGGTGGTCGCGCAACTCTTGCAGCGGCCCATGATTTACGCGCGCAAGGAAGTCAAGGATTACGGCACCAAGAAACCCATTGAGGGCGAATTCAAGGCCGGCGAAACCGTCGTCATCCTCGACGATTTAATTACCACGGGCGCGAGTAAGTTCGAAACCATCCAGCCCTTCCAAGACGCCGGTCTAATCGTGAAGGACGTCGTCGTCCTCATCGACCGCGAGCAAGGCGGCGCCAAGCAACTCAAAGAAAAAGGCTACCGCCTCACTGCTGTGCTCAAGCTTTCCCAAATCCTCAAAACCCTTGAGGCGGCCGGCAAAATCACGCCCGAAAAACACGCTGAAGTCAAAGCGTGGCTGAAAGCGAACAAAGTTTAAGCCACCCCGCCCTTTTTCGCGGGAGTTCGATTCCGCATGCCCTTGTCCAGCGTCGCACTGCAAAACCTCCACCGCGACCGCCACGTGCTCGGCGCCGCGTGGCTCTCCACCTACAATCGGTACTTCAGCGACGAGCGCGTCTTCGACGCGTTCATTCACGCCGCGCGCCCCGTCCTCGAAAAACTCCCCGGCCGGCCGCGCATCCTCTACGCGGGCTCCGCGTCGGGCGAACTCGGCGAACGCATCGCCAACTTTTTGCGTGAACGCGGCAAGAAACCCGAACTCACGCTCGTCGACGTTTCGCGCGAACACCTCGCCCTCAACACGAACCCGTCGACGCGCAGAATCCTCAGAGACGTGCTTGATTTGGATTTGAGCGAAAAATTCGATCTCGCAATCATGCGAAGCACGCTCGACTACTTTCCCACTCCTGACCTCCAAGTCGCTGTGCTTAAACGCATTCACAAGCACCTCGCGCCGGGCGGCGTCTTCCTCAACCAAGCCACCTCACTGCCCTCCAAAACGGAGAGAGACTTGGCGAACGCGGTGTACGCGACGACCCCCAAAATCGGGCGGCGACACTTTCAGTGGAAAGGCGACCTTCCCTTTCTCTACCGCAAAGCCGGGTTCGAAAACTTCACGCACGTGGGCGAAGCACCCAGCCTCACCATCACGAACCAAGAACACGCCGAGAGGTACCGCGTTTCCAAAAAAGAAATCGCGAAGATTCGGCGCGTCATTTCGAGCGTGCGCGCCGCCCGCCGACCGAACCTTCACTTGACGCGGGAGGGTTACCGAATGCGGTGGGTATTCCCCATCTACGCAGCGAGGAAACCAACATGATTATCCAAAACGCCCGCATCGTCACTCCCGCCGGCACGGTTCACGGCTCGGTTCACTTCGAAGGCAGCCAAATAACGAAAATCGAGAGCAGCATTCCCGCGAACGGGGAAGGCATTGACGCGCACGGCTTGTTCCTCCTCCCCGGCGCCATCGACTCTCACGTGCATTTTCGCGACCCCGGGCAGACACACAAAGAAGACTTTTTGACGGGGTCTCGCGGCGCGCTCGCGGGCGGCGTCACGACTGTGCTCGACATGCCGAACAACTCGCCGCCGATTGACTCGCTCGAAATGCTCGCCAAAAAACGCGAAGCCGCCGCAAAAAGCGTCTGCGACTACGCATTTCACTTCGGTGCGAGCACGCAAAACGCGGGCATTGTGGGGAAAGCGGGCGAAGAAAGCGACGTTGCGGGTTTGAAGGTGTACTTAGGTTCGAGCACGGGCAACTTGCTCGTCACTCAATTCGGGCAACTCTGGGAACATTTTTCGAACTTTAAGAAAACCGTGTGTGTGCACGCCGAGGACGAGGAAGCCTTGCAGTACTTCCTCCAAAAACTCAAAACCGAAAAACAAGGAAAACCGCTCACCGTCACCGACCACAATCTGGCGCGACCCCCGCTCGCCGCGGGACTCGCCGCCAACAAAGCCGTCTACTTGGCGCAGCACGCTCAAAGCAAGTTGCACGTGTGCCACGCGAGCACCGCCCTCGAACTTGAGGCGGTGAAGCGAGCGAAGAAAGCTAAACTCGCCGTCTCTTGTGAGGCCACCCCTCATCATCTCTTTTTGAGTGAAAAAGACGCGAAACGACTTGAGAATTACGCGCGCATGAACCCGCCGCTGCGAAGCAAGCGCGACCAAGCCGCCTTGTGGAAGGGAATCAAGCAAGGCCTGGTGGATTGCGTGGCGACCGACCACGCGCCGCACACCAAGGAAGAGAAAGCAAAACCCTACGAGGAAGCCCCCAGTGGCGTGCCGGGCGTGCAAACCATGCTGCCGTTACTCCTCAACGCCGCCACGCAAGGCAAACTCTCCATCGAACAAGTCGCGAAACTCACCGCCGAGAATCCCGCCAAGGTTTTTGGTTTATACCGCAAAGGCCGCATTGAACGAGGTTTTGACGCCGACTTCACTTTAGTGGATTTGGGGGCGGAGTGGACGGTGCACGGCGACAAGCTCGAAAGCAAGTGCGGTTGGACGCCGTTCGAAGGAATGGTTTTGAGGGGAAAAGTAAAAGACGTGTGGCTGCGCGGCGATCGCGTCGTCGAGGACGGGGTCGTTACCGCGAAGGAAGGTCTCGGAAAACCCGTCCACTCAAAGTGAACCTAAATCCACCACAAAGCCGTCGTACGCTCGCCACGCTTTCCGAAAACCCTTCTCGCCTTCTCGATACTCTTCTAATTTCTCCACGCTCGGCGCCCCGAGTTGCACGTTAATCGCGTCCCTAAACTGGAGCAAAGTTTTTTCGTCGGGCGCCTCCACGAAAACCTCAACAGTTCCATTGGCGTGATTCCGAACTACACCGCGAATGCCGAAGCGGTACGCTTCGCGCCGCACCAACCCGCGGTAACCCACGCTCTGCACCAAGCCGCGAGCGATGAAGAACGCGTAAACGGGCATAAGAGGGTTTAGCGCATACGCTTTTATTTTCACTTTTTTCTCCCCCTAGCGGGTCAGGTTGGTTTATGCCGCGTTCCTCGCACATTCTGCTTGTTCTCTTCGCAGCCTTCGCCGTCTGGGGGGGCGCTGCTTTCGCTTACACGGGATCGGTTTCGGGCGGCACCATTGTGGTGCAAGTCACGGATTGCATGTCGCACGCCCCCATTCCGGCCGTCGTCGTGCAGATTCTTTCCCCGACACCGAGCAATCCATCCTATTCGAGCGGCGTCTACACGGACCAGAGTGGCGAGGTCCTCCTCACCAACCTCCAATCGGGCTGGCAGTACACGATCCAAGCTTCGCGCGCGGGTTACTCGAGCACGCAAGGCGTCGCCACCACAAGCGCGGACCAAGCCGCCGGACTCTACCTTTGCTTGTCTTCCTCTAATCCAGTGCTGACCGCGACGGTTTCGCCGACACCCACTCCGATGCTCGGCGCGTGCACGCCCCTCAACCGGTGCGTGCCCGGCAACCCGCCCATGTACTGCAATTCGGACGGCTTGTTGTATTACGCATGCGGTTTGTGCGGCTGCCCCGCGAACCAACCCGTTTGCTTAGGCGGCGGCGGGTGCGGCTACTACGGCGCGAGCGTAACGCCGACGCCGACCACGGGTCCCGGGTGCGGGTACGATTCGTGGACGCTGCAGCCCGACTCGTACGACTTCTCGATTTCAACGACGCAGGGACCGGTTTCGTCC
>JBBILJ010000073.1:0-5389 GCA_037444945.1 Microcaldota archaeon
CTTCAACTGGTTGGGAATTCAGTGACCGCGCTGCAGAACTCGACGCTTTACGTTGACGGAACGGTTCCCTTGCTTCCCTACGAACCCGCTTTTTACTTGGGTGTAGGCGCGAACCTTTCCGCGAACAATCTCTATCTTACTGCTTCTTCTTTCGAAGGCATTTCGGAAGTGTTTGACGGCGTCGTGAACGCGTCGAACTCAAACTTGGCGGGACCTTTTGATGCAGTGTTTAGAGGCTCTTCGCGTTCCACGTTCACAAACACCACGGTTTCTTCCGTCGTCCTCCGCGATTATTCCTCGTTTGACTTGACTGTGCAAAACTTGTCGAATGGAACCAACGTGACGGGGTACGCGCAAGCCCTTGGCTCCCCTTACTTGTTTAACGCGACGAATATGTCGACCCGCTCGCTCTCGCTGTACGTTTCTTCGAACAAGTTGAGTGCGACGAACTCGGCGTTCAACAACTTGTACTTGTCGGGAAGCGCGAACGCCACGCTTCACAACTCCACGCTGCTCGGCGCGCTCTCCATTAGTGCGGACTCGCAGAACCTCTCAATGCAAAACCTCAACCGCAACCAACTCCTCAACGCTTCCACCCTCACGCTCTACAACTCGACGACGTCTCCCTTCGCGTTACGCTTTGACAACTCGAAGTTTGCTTACCTCTCCGGCGGCTGGAACCCCGCGCGACCCTACCTTTACGACATCCGACTCACGTCAACGAATGGAAACGCGTTCATTACGAACGCCACGCTCTCCACCTCCTCTTTCTCGAATGGAGTCATCACGATTCAAAACACGACCTTTGATCAAGGCTTTGTTTACTACTCTGATCCTCCAACCCAGTTTAGTTCCGCCAACGTCACCCTTGACGCGTCCCAGGTCTACTACTGCACCTCATTCACTTCTTCAAATGTCGCCATCAATAACTCTCGCTTGGATGCCTGTAACCCTTCAGACCCCACGCTGCCTTACTATTATTACTACCAGGGCGGTTACAATCAATTCACCTACAGCACTGCGAGCATTCAAAACGCGTACCTTTCTTCGTCTGGCTCCTGTAACACCTTTCTTAATGCGTCGAATGCGACGCTTCTCTACGCCTCCTTCCACGATCCGGTTCCCTACACTGGGAACTATTTTTCCAACCCCCTTGGTTTCTTCACCTGTTCTTTAGGCGGGAGCGGGAACGCGACTTTAGCAAGCGTTTTCGTCAAGGCACTCAGCGCGAGCGGCAGGGAGACCGTCAACCTCTCTTCTTCCACGGTCTTGGCGTCCTTCCTTGCTGGCGTGCCCGCGCTGAATTACTCGAACTCGCGGGTTGGCCAGCTTTACTTCTTTCTCGACTCGAACAGCAACGCGACGCTACAAAACTTCCAAGCCGCCAACGCGTCTTCACCCAACCTCACTTCCACCAACACGGCGCTAAGCGCCGTTTTTTCGAACGCGAGCTTCAACCTCGGATCGGGTTACCCCTACTTCTTTTTAGAAGCTTTTAACGGCACCACGCTCGTGCAGAACTCGACGCTGAACGAGGTGGATGCGCGCGGCACGGCGAACGTCACGCTCAACGCGTCTCCCGTCACGGGACACGCGGTCTTTACGCTCGAGTTCGGCGGCAACGCGACGATGGCGAACGTGCAAAACGCGACGGGCGCTAATGCTGTAACGACCTCGACGGGCGGCTTCGCCTTCAACACGGTGGATTCAGTCCTCAATCAAACCGAGCTCTATCAACTCAACGGACAGCTCACGCTCGTGAACGCGTCCCTGAACGGCCTCGTCCAAATCGGCCAAGGGGGTTCCTGTTCCACCCAAAACGTGACGACGTACCTCGTGAATTCTACCATCCTCCCCCCGCGGGTCGGTTACTACCCGTGGCTCAGTGGCTACTCTCCTATCGTATTTTTTTGTAACACCGTGACGGTCGTGAACAACTCCGTTGTTGGCGGTCTCGATTTCATTCACCCCTCAAACGCGCCGAGCAATCACGCCATTTCCTTTGACTCCGTTAACACAACGAGTTGGCTAGTAGGTTTCACTCAAAACGTGACGTCGTTCGGTAACTACTCCATTCTCGGCTCCTTCAGCCTCCGCCCTAGCGGGAGTTCCTCCGTCCCCAGCGGCATCCTCACGCGCCACCACCCCACGTACGCGTACTATAATGGCGCGCCGTGGAGCAACGCCACCATCAACGTGACGTATGCCGCCTACACGCCCACGCCGTACTTCTCGGGTGCGACGGACGCGAACGGTTTCGTGGACGCGGTCGTGAATTTCGGGTACACCGCCAACGCTTCACAAGGGGGTTGCCCCTCGTGCTTCAACTCCTCATGGTGGAGCGGCTCGCTGAATGTTTCGAACGGCACATACTCCCTCGCCATTCCCTTCAACTCTTATCTAACCACCCCCATCATCCTTAACTACACGGACACGTGCACCATCAGTGGAACGACTTACAGAAATAACCAAGTCAACCCCGCCAACGCGTGTCAATACTGCGACGGCGCACTCAACCGCACCGGCTGGTCGGCAAACAACCAAGGCATCTGCGGCGACGTCGACTGCACGTATTGCTCAGCCGGCGTCTGCCAGAATCGGTCCTTCGGCGCCCATAACGGCGCCTGCACCCCGCCTTTTTACTGCAGTGGCGCTGGGGCGTGCCTCTCCACGGGGCTCTCCCTTGCTTGCCCCGCCTACGCCACAACGAGCACGTCCGCGATTTCCGTAACGCTCCTCGTGAACGGTGCACCCGTCTGTGACGCGGCGAATGTGTTCGTGAACGTGACGGCGAACGGCACTCTGACGACGTACTCGCCCACGAACTGCAGCAATGGGGTGCATCAATTCCTCGTCAACTCCACTGTTTACGGCGCGTACTCCCTCACCGCCTACACTTCCAGTGGGTACGTCACGCAACCCGCCTCGTGCAGTTTTTCGCGTTTGGGGGTGATGCGCGCCACGAACGTGCCGGACCTTCCTTTGCCTTTGGCGGTTTTGCTTGCACTCGTTGCTTTGGGCTTGCTTTCCAGGCGCCGCGGGTGGAGTTAAAAAACTCGCCGCGCCTACTCCTAGCGTGCCGCCGTGGGCCCGTAGCTCAGCCTGGTCAGAGCGACTGGTTCCGAATACCAGTCGGCTTTTTTCCCGCCAAAAAGTGGAGAGCCAGTCGTGGTATCGGAAGTCGACGCTTCGATCCAGGAACGCTTCCCTCTTTGGAGACGAGGAGGAAGGCTAACTGCTGGGAGACACCAGTAGGCCAGGGGTTCGAATCCCCTCGGGCTCGCTCCTCTTCTTCTCTTACGCTTAAATTGCGTTCCCGCCTTTCCTTTTCCGACTCGAAATGGATCGCGACACGCTTCACGTCCTCCTCGCACTCATCTTAGTCGCGGCGCTGCTCTCGCGCGTGTGGGCGCTCGGCGACGTGCCGAAAGGCGTTTACGCGGACGAAGCCGCGGTCGCGTACGACGCGTACAGCGTGCTGCACACGGGCGCCGACTCGCATAGCCACGTCCTTCCCTTGTTTTTCGAGTCCTTCGGTGAGTACAAGAACCCCGTTTACATTTACGCCACCGTCCCCTTCGTGGCGCTCCTTGGTCTTAACCCGCTTGCGGCGCGCCTTCCCGCTGCTCTCTTCGGAACGCTCGCTGTCCTCGCCGCGTTTTTGCTCGCGCGCGAACTCTTTGACGAGCGCGTCGGCCTGCTTGCCGCCCTTTTCACGGCGCTCTCGCCGTGGGCGTTCCAGTTCTCGCGCATCGCGTTCGAAGCCGCCGCGCTGCCCGCCGTCCTCCTTCTCGCCACTTTTCTTTTCGTGCGCGGCACGAAACCCAAGCGCGACGTTGAACTTTGGGCGGCGGCTGCGCTCTTTTCGCTTTCCGCGTACACGTACGGTTCCGCGCGCCTCTTTGCACCCCTCTTTCAAGGCTGCCTCGTCCTCGTCTACCACCGTGAACTCCTCGCCAAACCGCGTGCGGGCCTCGCCGCCGCGGCCGTCGGCCTGCTCGTCGCCTTGCCTCTTCTTTACGCTCTCGTCTTCACGCCGCAAGTCGCGCTCGCGCGCTTTGACGTCGTCTCCGTGTTTGCGCCGGGTCATCAAGGTATCTCAGAGTTTTTGCAAAACCTTCCGCACTACTATGATTACCACTTTCTTTTCGTTCAAGGCGACCACAATCTGCGCCACTCCCTCTCCGGCGTCGGGGAACTGCAACCCTATCTCGCTCCGCTACTGCTCGTCGGCTTTGGCGCCCTGCTCGCCGCGCTTTTGGCCGCTCTCTACTCCCTCGTCTTTAAGCGCAAAAAATTTGCGCGCGCCCTCACGAGCGCTCAGCCCGCCCTCGTCGTCCTCGCCTGGCTCGCCTTCTTCGCCGTCCCCGCCGCCTTGACGTGGGATGGGACGCCGCACGCGTTGCGCGCCATCACCGGTGTGGGTTTGTTTGAACTTGTTGCGGCCTTCGGCGCCGTCGCGCTCTACGACTACGCGAAAAAGAACGCTCACTGGCGCGTCCCCAAACTGGCCCTTGTCGCGCTCACTTTCCTCTTTTTTGCTTGGGTGGGTTGGAGTACCGCGAATCACTACCAACTCTACTTCAACACTTACCCGTCTCAAAGCGCGGCGTGGTTTGAGAGCGGCCTTCCCGACGCATTCGCCTACATCGGGCAACACCAAAATGAGTACGCATCCATCCGCCTCACACCGCAAATCGACCAAGCCTACATGTACGCGCTCTTCTACCTCCAAATCTCGCCCGCTCAATACCAACGCGAGGGTCTCGGAAAACTGGTGGTCTGCGACCCGCCGTACTGTCCCTCCGTGTCGCCTGGCTCCGCGCTTTACCTCAAACGCGCCAATCCTTGGCAGCCCGACTCGAACGCGGTTTACACGAGCCGCAACCCGGACGGCTCCCCCGCGTTCGAACTCGTTCGGCAGTGAAGACTATTCTCTTCTTTTCTGCGCGTGAAGCGCTTAGCAGAGCATTTAAAATTTAGGGAACGCACTTTGGCGAGTGACGAAACGCATTCGAACCGAGCGAGAGGAACGCGCGAAGTACCTACGCTAGCAGCGGGCGTTGGAAGCCTCTCCGTTCGGGAGCGTCTTTATGGATTACAATCGCGGCACCTTTCGGTATGATCGGATTCATCAAAAGTTACTCACTGACGGTGCGGTGGACGCGTATCAAAAACTCCGACGCGAAGGCGCGATTAAGCCGGACGAGTCGCTTCGCGTTCTTGACTTGGGGGCGGGAACGGGCCGCTGGCTCGTCGAACTCAAGGCCGAACTCGAGAAAAGGCCGCTAAAGTAGTCGCTCAGCCCTGTGAAGACGGCGGACGCCACAACCAAAACGATTTCAAAAATCATGGCTTCACGTCTTGTAGACGCTCCACGTCGCGCTGG
>JBBILJ010000074.1:0-3892 GCA_037444945.1 Microcaldota archaeon
GCTCGTGCCGACGCGCGAACTCGCGATTCAAGTCGGCAACGATTTTCGGCGCATCGGCAAATTCACGCCGTTCCGCGTGGCGGTCGCGTACGGCGGCACCGGAATCGGCAAACAAATCGAGCTCCTCAAAAACGGGGCGCAAATCGTGGTGGGGACGCCGGGCCGTGTACAGGACTTAATCGAGCGCCGCGCCCTCAACCTCTCCCGCGTGCGGACCGTGGTGCTGGACGAGGCGGACGTGATGCTCGCCATGGGGTTCGCGCGCGACGTTGAACGCATCCTCTCCTACACGCCCGCCAAAAAACAGACGCTGCTTTTCTGCGTGGATTTACCCGACGAAGTCCTGCGCATGGCGCGAAAGCATTTGCGTTACCCTCAGCACGTCAAACTCGTTTCGGAGGACAAGAGCGCGCAGAGCGTCACACAATACGTTTACCGCGTCGAGCCCGCCGACAAGCTCTCCGCACTCATCCACTTACTAAAAGCAACCCAGCCGACGAAGGCACTCATTTTCTGCCGCACTAAGCACGGCGTCAAGCGCTTAGTGAAGCAGCTCGCCCTCAACGGCGTGTACGCGCACGGCCTACAAGGCAACATGAGCCAAACTCAACGTGACCGCGCCATGGCGGGATTTAAGAGCGGGGAAGTGAACCTCCTCGTCGCGACGGACATCGCCTCGCGCGGCATCCACATCGACAAGCTCTCCCACGTCTTTAACTACGAGCTACCGCACGACATCAATTACTACGTTCACCGTATCGGGCGCACGGGACGCATGTACGCGGTCGGCGAAGCCATCACGCTCTGCTCCTCCGATGAAGCCGCGGACTTGCGTAGCGTCGAACGCTTAATCGGCCATAAAATCGAGCAACGCGTGCTGCCGCCTGGTTTGCCGCGCGCCCACGCGCCGGCCGACACCCGCGAGCGGGACTCTTTTCAGGGTCGGGGCTTTTCGCACGGTCGCCCCCGTTTCGGCGGAGGCTTCAACCGCCATTCGGTCGGACGCGGACGCTACGGTGGACGACGCTGAACGGCGGGGAGGGGACGCGCCGCGTTTTTAAGGTTTGGTGGAGTTGTTGCTTGCATGAAGTATTTGTTCGCCGTGGATGCCGCGAATTACGCGGCGCTCAAAAAACTCGTGGAAAGTGACCCGATGGCGGAGGAGTCGTTCGCGCGCCTCGGCTTCATCCTCAAAGCGGGCGAAAGCATGGCTGGCGGCGAGAAAGGAAAGTATTACCTCTACTTTTCGGCGGACGAGGGACTCGGCGGAAAACTCGCCGCGCAAGTGAAAGCGATTCCGTCCGCGGTTGAAGTGACGGGGAGCGCAAAAGATGCCCTCGTCGCCGTGATTGAGGGCGAGCAGGACGCGGCCGCGGAAGGCTTCGGCGCCATCTTCGGTTAAACTCGTTTTCGTGTTCGGCGCGGCTGGCTTTGTGGTCGTTGAGCGTGAGCGCTCTAGATGCCGAGAAGGCCGCGGAGAAAGAAGAGGGCGAAGAGCGTGATGACGGCGATGGTGAACCACGCAACAAGTTTCCACGCAGTCGAAAGTTTCGCGTCCCCCATCAGGGACTGGTTCGAGGCGAGTTGGACGGCGAAGACGAGCAGAATGGGGTCCGCCAAACCAGCGAGGACTTGAGAGTAATACATCGCGTCGAAGGGCTTGACTCCCGCAAAAAGAATGACGGCCCCGAGCAACACGGAGCCGACGAGGACGGCGTAAAACCCTTTCGCTTGGTTGACGCGCTTACTCAACCCGCTGCGCCATTTGAGCGTTTCCGTGACGACGTACGCGGTAGACGAGGCGAGGACCACGATGGCCAGCACCGACGCCGCGAAAAGCCCGACCGCGAAGAGGTAGAACGAGTAGTCGCCGGCGACGGGGTGCAGGGCGAGAGCGATGAAGCGCACGGGGTCGGGCGCGTTCGCCAAGCCGCCGAGTTGTTGTACGCGCGGGTAGAGTAACGCCCCCGTGCTCACAATGATGAAGAACGAAATCAGGTTCGAGTACAGCATGCCAGCCACGATGTCAAAGCTGACGCGGGACTTTTGCTTTTCCGTGCGTTTGGCTTCAATCTCGGTGGCGGTCTGCCAGAAGAAGAGGTACGGCGTAATCGTGGTGCCGAGCAGAGCCAGCGCGGCGGTGAGAAAGGGTAGCGAGAAGTCCACGCGCGGAACGAAGGTGGCGGCGAGCACGGCGCTCCAGTCGGGTCGGGCGAGAAAGCCCGCGAGGACGTAGACGAGGAGAATGAAGGAGAGGTAGAGCAGGGCTTTCTGAATCGTCCGAAAGTTGCGGTACACGACAACGTAAAGGATCGCGGCGCAGAGCGGAAGGACGAGCCAGAGCCAGCTGATGCCGGTGAGGAGTTCGGCGGCCACGCTCACACCTGCCACGTCGGCTGCAATCGTGCCCAACATTCGCAACGATAAGGACGAGTGCCGCGAAGACGGCGACGGGAAAGCCGTATTGTTCGCGAATCAGCGTGGCGAGCCCTTTGCGCGTCACGTTCCCTAGCCGCGCGCACAAGCCTTGGACCACGATGAGCATCGGGGTGGTGAGGAGCATGAGCCAGCTGAGCGCGTAACCCGTCGTCGCGCCCACGATGGAGTACGTCGCGATGCCGCCCGCGTCATCGTCCGCCGAGCCCGCAATCAAGCCCGGTCCGAGCATGCGGCCGTACTTGATGAGTTGGCGGCCCTCGTACTCCGCGGTCCGTTCGGCTTCCTCGCCTACGTCCGCGACGGCGCGCGCCGCTCGCACGGTCTTCTTGGTTAACTGAGGTTTTCGCTTGGACACAGGCTGAATCACTCGTTGGGGGGTTTGCGTGCTGACGGCGGGGAAGTGTTTTGCTCTAACGCGTGCGCGTTTTAATACCTCACCGCCCGACGTCCCGCTGGTCTCTCCTGTTTTCGCGCTAACCGCTCTTTTTTGCGAGTGTCGCGAGCGGTGAAAGCCTATTATTTAGCGTGTCCGTTTCGGCGTTGGAGAGAAATGAGGCAGACCGCTCCGCGCGTGATTTCGCTCTTCGTCCTACTCGTGGGTTTCGTTGTTCTTTGCGGTTGGCTTTTCGACGTCCCGTTGCTGACCGACTTCTTGCCGGGCTTGGTGCCGATGAAGGTTTCGACGGCGGTCGCGTTCATGCTCTCCAGTTTGTTGCTCTACGTGTTGTCGGAAAAAGCAAACCGACCAAGCGAACTGGGCGCCGTGCTGCTCCCCACGCTCACGATCCTCCTTTTTCTCATCGAAGTGTCGATGTTGGCGTTGGTGTTTTTCGGCATCCAGACCGGGGTTGACGCCTTACTCGTCGAGGAACAAGCAGCGGCTTCAGTGAGCGCGGTGCCCGGTGTGCAGTCCCTGGCAACCATTTTCGCCTTCCTCGTCGTCGGGCTGGTTGGTTTGTTCAATGTTTTTGATTCCAGTCGCCTTCGCGCTTCTCTTAACGTTGCGGGCGGACTGTTGTTCCTCGTCGGCGCCGCGGCAGTCATGGGCTACGCGCTCGGCGTCCCCCCGCTTTACTATCAAGTTCCAGGTTTGAGTTACGCGATGGCGCTCAACACCGCGATTCTTTTCGCCCTTCTCGGTGTCGGCTTTCAACTCACCAACCGAAAAACCCTGTTCCCCGCTGCAAGCGGTCGGAGGCGTTCCCCGTGAAACTCAAGCGCCGCCTGATTTTGACGTTTTGGCTGCTGCTCGCATCTCTATTGCTCTACCTGCTCCTTAGCCAGTACACGCTCCTCAGTGAACTGTTTGAAGCTCAGGGTTGGCCGCTTCAAATGCTCGCCACGCACATCAACGGCTTCGCCGTCATCCTCATTCTCAGCTTCTTTTTTTCGGCACTCCTCATCCTCGGAATCGCGCAATCCGTTTCGATTCCGCTGGAGAAACTACGTAAAA
>JBBILJ010000074.1:3902-5338 GCA_037444945.1 Microcaldota archaeon
CCGCCGCCGTGATCAGATCCGTGCCGGAGGGCGCGCTGAAGCGGTTGCGCGCGGGGAGGCGCCCGAACTCGACGCCACGCTCTTCGAAGGTGACGAGGAGATTGCTGGCTTGGCGAACTCACTGCGCGAAATGGGGGCGCGACTGCCTCGCCGCGCGAAGAAAACTTAACGTACTCGCGTGACGGAACCCCTTCCTCTCCAAAAAGTGTTATTCATGACTTCCCGCTTTACCCTCATCCTTTTCGCTGCCGCCCTGCTCGCCGTCTTCTTAGCGGGGTGCACGCAAACCGCTCCCGACATCGCTCCGACCGCGGCGCCGACCCTTCATCCTTCCCCCCTCCCTTCCACCCTCGCCGCGACTCCCGTTCCCTTTTCAACGTCGGTACCTGCGGCGCGTTCGCAACTCAAAGGCGTGGGGTTGTCGCCGAAAAGTTTTTCGCCCGACGACTTCGCCGCATTCTGGGTGCAAGCCTCTCAAGCCGGGCAAGTCGTTTCGTGGGAGGGGGATTGGGCGCAACTCGGTGACGCGAAGGAGGCGCCGGCCGTTGCCGCTCAACTCGCCAAACAAAAAGGGTTGAAGTTCCTCGTGAACCCGCAGCTCTTCTCGCAGCAGAGCGGCGAACTTCTCCGGCCCCTCGACGCGGAAAACGAAGCGAATTACGTGACGTGGGCGGCAGCTTTTGCGAGCGACTTTAAGCCGGATTACTTCGGGGTCGGGATTGAAGTGAATGTTTTGGCGGAAAAAAATTTGTCCGCCTTCGAGGAGTATGTTTCGCTTTATGGTCGCGTGCGCGACGCCGTGAAAACCGCCTCGCCGAACACACTGGTTTTTCCCGTCTTTCAACTCGAACGCTTGCGGGGCTTACGCGGCGGGTTATTCGGCGGCACGAACAATGAGTCCGACAATGACTGGGCTCTGCTCGACCGTTTCCCGAACGCCGACGCTGCAGCTTTCACGACCTACCCAGGCCTGGTTTACAAGAACCCCGCCGACATTCCAGCTGATTACTATTCCGCGATTGCCTTGCACACGTCTAAGCCGATTATTTTCACGGAAACCGGTTGGTTCCGCTCGCCCGCCATCGCCGGATGGGAGTCAAGCGAAGCCGAGCAGGCGGAATTCGTGCGCACCCTCTTCGAGCGCACGCGAAACCTGAACAACCTGCTCCTGGTTTGGAGTTTCCTCTACGACCCCGCCGTCGGCGAGCCCTTCAAAACCATGGGGATGCGCGCCGCAGACGGCAGCGCTTCCCCCGCGTGGGACGCGTGGCCCAATGCCTCGTGAAAGCCCTAAAAAACAAGCGTCACCCACCGTTGGTGAGTGATGAACCATTATGAGTACCGAGCTTTGGTCTCATGCAGATCGGGGCGTTGACGAAGACTCAGAGTTCTGATGCCGTTTTGTTCTTGTAGAGCACGGGCTTGTTCAGCATCTT
>JBBILJ010000075.1:0-5217 GCA_037444945.1 Microcaldota archaeon
TAACGCGCCCCCCTCCTTTTTTTAGGTGCAAACGCTTAAGCCTTATTCACCGGTGATGCCCTCCATGGATTCCCTTCGCGTTGCGTCCTTCGTCCTCGTCGCCCTAATCTTTCTCTGGGTCGCCGTCCTCCCCACGCAGTCGCATGTGAATTGGAGCGACCCGACCCGGTTTTTGTTTAGCCTCGAAGGCGTCCTCTTCTCCGCTTCAGTCTTGCTCGCCGTTTTCTTCGCCGCCGTCGCGGCCCACGACGCTCTCGAGCGGCCTCCCGCAACGATTTTGTTTGCGTTCGGCTTCCTCGGCAGCATCCTCGGTTTAGCGTGGAGCGTCAACGCCCTCTTACAATACCTTCCCTTCTTTCCGAACGTGCAGTTGAGCACCCTCGTCGCCCCGGCCGCCCTCCTCGTCTTCACCTTCTTCTCCACGCTTTGGACGACGGCGCGCGTCATCGCGCGCAACGCGTAAAGCGGCGGGTTTTCGCGTTCCGAAAGCTTTAAATTCATTTATCACTATAGTGATAGTTATGGAGATTGGGTTGTTTAACGACCACGTCTTGCGCGTTTTGATTGCCGCGCGACCCCGCGACTCCGTCTTAGGCATCGCCAAACGCACCGGCTTGTCGTACGCGTGGACGCACAAATGGGTGTCTGACTTAATCGCGGAAGGCGTGTTCTCCCGCGAAGGAAAGAACTTGGCGTTGAACGAGCACCACGCCTTCTACCAATCCTTCTTGGCGTTCTTCCGCGACCGCGCCCAACAAAGCCCGGCCTTACACTACGAAGCCTTGGCGTTAGCCGGCTTACCGTACGCCTTCACGGAAAACGATGCCGCCTTCTTCTGGACCCAGGGAGGGTACGACGTCGCGCGAAACCGCGCCCACTACCCCATCTTCATCAAGACGCGCGCCCAGGACGCCGACGCGTGGAGCGCGTTCTTCAAAAAAACGGGTTTTACCGCGCGCGACAAAGTCGAGGGACGCGGCGTCTACATCGTCTTGCGCCCACAACAAAAACCGTTCACCATCGATTTTGTGGACGCCACCCCCGTCGTCCCCTTAAGGGAAGCCGTCGCCTTCATGAAACGCTTCAAACCCAACTACTTGCCCGCCTTAGAAATGGTGAACCGCGCTCACCACTTGGGCTTGAACATCCACTACGCCCAAACGTGAACCGCCCCCCCATGTTGAAAGCCTTCGTCGAACGCGAAAACGAAATTTTCGACGCCCTCAACGCCCTTCAACGCGCCGGACTCGACTTCGTCCTCGTCGGCGGCTACGCGGTTTCCTCCTTCCAACACCGCTACTCCGTGGACGCCGACATCGTCCTCCCCAACACGGAACTCCCCAAAATCGTCGAGGTGTTGGAGCGGCGCGGCTTCACTCGCCACCACACCAAAAAATTCGGCTCGCACGGCGGCGAATTCCAAGCCTGGGTCAAAGGAGGCGCGTTGCCCGTCACCGTGGACTTGCTGATAAACGGTTTGGCGTCTCGGCAAACCGACGCGTTTTGGCCCTTTGACTACCTCAAAAAACACTCTCGCGTGCGCGTCATTCAAGGCCGTGAACGCGAAGCCAGCGCCTGGGTTCCCGAAAAAGAACTCCTCATCGCCATCAAGCTCCACGCCGCCCGCTTGACGGACGCGCGCGACGCCGTCGCCCTCGCCCAAAACGTGGACGCGGACCGCATCACGGCTCACGCTCTGCGCGGCGACGCCTCGCGCTTGAGGTCATGCGTGAACGCGGTGGAGCGAGAAATTCGGGAGAAGCAGTTTTCCAACTCGTTCCGGGGCGCGTTCGAAACCACGTCGTTTACGGAAAAACAAATTCGCGACGTCGAGCACGTCATCCAAAAAATCCGAGCCAAACTACGCTCGCGCGCGGAAAAGAACGACGGCGAAGCCGGCCCCGGCCAGCACCCGCTGGCCGAATACAACCAAGACCCTCGGGAGCCAGCCCGGGGTAGTTCAATTCCACGTCTTCTCTCGGTCGCGCCCGCGTTGGCGTTACTCGTGTTCGCGTTTTTCTCCACGCTCTGAACCATGGCGCGCGTCATCGCGCGAAACGCGTAAAGCAACCCGCGAAAGGTATATATGTGAGCTATATTTTAAGTATATTTGGTGTTTATGCCTATGGTTCAAGCGGTGATTGATATTTCGCAGAGCGCGAATCGCGTGTTAAACATCGTGAAGGCGAAGTACGGTTTGCGCGACAAGTCGCAAGCAATTAACCTCGTCGCGTCCGCCTACGAAGAAGAAGTTTTGGAACCCGAACTTCGGCCCGAATACGTGAAAGAATTGCAGCGGTTGGAGAAAGAGCCGCGCGTGAAAATCAAGAATTTCGCCGCCCACTACGGGTTGAAGAAAACGCCGTCACGCCGTGCTTGAAACCACGAAACGTTCGGACGCACCCAACGCAAAGTATATATACTTATATCAGTATAGATTTATTCGGGGTGGAGTTGTGGCGCTGCAGTCTCAAGTGGTTTTGCATTACCCGCGTTTGGACACGGTACTCATGGTGGAGGACGCAATCCGGCGAGCGGGGGACTACCCGAGCAAAGCGAAGCTTTGGCGAAGCCTCCCCAAGCAAGTCATGTACCCCACGTTTCAACTCATCCTCACCTACTTGGCGCAATCGAACAAAATCCTCATCGCCAAGGACGGCAAAATCGTGTGGATCGCGGGCAACTCCAAACTCGACGCCGCCATCGCGCGCGGCAAACGCGTGATTTAATATGCCGGCCGTCATTTTAGCGGAGGAAGTCGCCGAGTCACTCGCCAAACTACGCTCGCGCGCAGAAAAGAACGACGGCGAAGCCCGTTACCTCCTCAAAATCTTGGAGAAAGGAATCAGTAAACTCGCCGCCAACTCCCAAGCCGGGAAAAAGATTCAAAAACGCCTTTGGCCGCGCGAGTACGTTCAAAAATTCGGCGTCACGAACCTTTGGAAAATCAACCTCGACTCGTACTGGCGCCTCATTTACACCCTGCGCGGCGATTCGGCAGAAATCATTTCCTTCGTTTTAGACTACCTCGACCACCGCGACTACGACCAGAAGTTCGGCTACCGCACCCACTAAAACCGCCCTCCCTCCTCTCTCTTTTTATACTCGCCGCGAATTCTTCTTGACGGGTGCAAGAGTTTTTGGCGAAAAGAAAAAAGCGCGGCAAACACTCAACTCAAACTAGCGTTAAGCCCGCGCAAAAACGAAAACACTTCTTGCTCCGCCCTCTCGAGGGTCAGTGGCTGGATTCAAGTAAGGCGCTTCTGTTTGTTCTCGCCGCCGTCGGCGCCGTCCTGCTCGCTATTCTCACGGCGCTAGTTTACCTCAACCCGTCGGCGTATCAGTTCTTTCTGCCCAGCGTGGAGCTCTCCGAATACTATTACTTGAGTTTGTTCCTCGGTTTTGTCTTCCTCGCCTTGCATTTTGCGGAAGATGTGCTGCCGTCGTTGAAAGAAAAACCGATTTCGATTTTTTCGCACCGCATCGGTTTTTTTGGTTACGCCTTCCTCGGCCTCGCCTCCTTTATTCTCGCGCTCTCGTTTTTGCCGCAAAACTTTAACGCCAGTGGCGTCATCATCACGCGCACCGGCGATTCCCTCGGCGTCGCGGCGGGTTTGCTGCTCGGCTTAGCGTGCTTTTATTTTGCTTACAAAAACGTGCGTCAAACCCGGGTGTTGTTGCGTGCCCGCTGACAAAAAAACCAATTTGCTCCTTCACGATGGGGCGTGGATTCTAGTTCTCGGCATCCTCTCGGGCGGACTGTACGGCGCCTTAATTGCAAGCGTGCCCGCGCTGGGCGTGTTCGCGCTTTACTTCGCTTTCCTGCTCCCCTTGCTTGCCGCCCTCTACGCGGGTTATTTGGTGAATGTTCATGATGCGGAGCACTGGCACGCCGCCATCGCCGGCATCCTCCTCGCTCTGGTTTACGAGTTCGTGGTTTCACTCCTCTCGGCCGGAGTCGCGTCACTGGAAACCGTGGTTTCGAACGCGGTGATGTTCGCTATCTCCGCCTTGCTGGGGAGTTATGTGGCGCACCGGCACCTCAAGCACGGCTCAAGGCATTTTCCGAAACCCAAGATAGTGAAGCGGAAGCCGCGGCGGCGCAAGCGTTAAAAGCCACAGTCCAGTTCTTGCTTTACAAAAAAAATAATCAAGCGGGTGGGTTTTGAAATGAAGCTCGGACGAACCGTGTTGTACTTTATCGGCGCGCTCTTCTTCGCGCTCCTCGCCTCATCGACTCTGCTCACGAGTTCCTCTCTCTTGCAAGCCATTAACCCAAACAAGGGCTTGCTCTACTTTAGCCTCATCGCGACCGTCGCGTTCATTCTGCTCGCCATGCACTACTTCATCCACGCCGTCCAAGCCTACAAGAGCCACGAAGAACACTTCACCGGCAACTTGCGCCTCGGCTTATTCGGCTACTCCCTCCTCGCCCTCGCCGCCATCGTGTCCTACGCGGGCGGCGTCCTCTACAAAGTCTGGGCCTACCCCGGCACCCAGCTGCTGAGCGACGTCGTCATCTTCTTCGCCGCCGGTGCTTTGGCGCTCAAAAACTTCTACACCCTCGCCCCCCACCACGCCGTCTACGTTCCCCACCACCACGGACCCCGCGAGGCGCGCCACGCCGCGCACCACGCCCTTCATGCCGAGCGCAAGGCCGCCCGCAAGCCCACGCGCAAAACGGCGAAAAAGAAGCGGCGCTAACCCGTTGAGTGTTTTGAATGCCTCGCCCCTCTCGCACTAAAAAGGTTCCCTCGTTTTTGTGGCAGTTGAATTACTGGTTAAGCGTCGCGGGGTTAGCCGTCCTCGGCGTCGCCGCGTTCTACTTATCCTACCTAACGTTTCACGGTCTGCCGTTCTTTTTGAATCCCACGAAGCTGTTTGTCTATGACGGAATGGGAGGTATTCTCGATATTGTTTTTAACGACCTCATTAACCTCTCGTTTCTTCTCCTCGGCTTCTTTTTCCTCGCCAAGGCGTGGAGCCGCTGGCGCGACGACGAAAACAACCCACTGAAACTTGGTTTAGGCGTAGCGGGTTTTGGAGCCCTATCTCTCAGCGCCGTGGTTCTTTTACTGCACGACCTTTTCTTCGACTTCACCACCGTACTTTGGGCGGTAGTTTTAACTTGGCTCTTCGAGTTGGCCGTAATCGCCCTCAGCGCGTTTTACGCGAGGAAAAACTACGCCTCCCTGAAAATCCAGACGACGAAAAAAC
>JBBILJ010000076.1:0-4737 GCA_037444945.1 Microcaldota archaeon
GAAAGGAAAACGGTCTCGCCGCCCCGGCGTCCGCTGAATTTATGGAACTCAACGAAGTGGAGCGCGAACTCGCCAAACTTCTCGCCCGCTACCCCCTTGTTTTGAACGAGGCCGCGAAAAGCCTACGCCCTCATATTTTGTGCGAGTATTTGCTTAAACTCGCCGGCACTTTTAGTTCCTTCTACGCCTCCACGCCCGTGCTCCAAGAATCCGACCCCGCGCTGCGCCAACAACGCCTCGCCCTCGTTTCCGCTGCGGAACTCACGCTCCGCGACGGCTTGCAACTGCTCGGCATTCCCGTCCCGGAACGAATGTGAACGTGACCTCTACATGACGACGAATCGCCCGCGTATCACTGAACGAAAAATCGATATTGCGCCTAGCCTTCGAAACCTCTCGAACCCGAAACACCAAACGATTCCTGACGCGTACGAACTCAACGTCAAACTGGGCGGCCCCGACGTTGGCCCCGCCCTCGTTTTCCTCCACGGGGGAGGCGGCGAATCCAACAATTTTAAGCACCAACTCAACCACTACGCGGCGCAAGGCTACCGCGTCATCGCGATTGATGGAAACGGTTCCGGCAAGAGCGACTTTCGTCCCTTATCCGTCTGGGCGAAGCGGCACGGGGCGCCGCCCACTCCCCATGAAGAACATGCGCACGACCTACGCGCCGTTTTGGACGCGCTCGGCATCGAAAAAGCCGTCCTCATCGGTCACTCGGATGGAGCCGCCATCGCGCAAACCTTCTCCGCGCTCTACCCCGAGCGGGTTGCGGGCCAAGTCCTCGTCGGCGGACCCACGCACTATTGTTT
This sequence comes from Microcaldota archaeon, assembly GCA_037444945.1. Classification (GTDB taxonomy): domain Archaea; phylum Micrarchaeota; class Micrarchaeia; order Norongarragalinales; family JBBILJ01; genus JBBILJ01. The sequence continues at coordinate 816 of JBBILJ010000076.1, forward strand.
CTTCGATAAAGTTTACAACGCCCTCCTCTCCATCATTATGCCCTCCGCCGACCAGTACCCTCGCGCCGTCGCGTGGGCCGCCAGCCGCCTCTTCTTTTCAAGCAACGTGTCGCGTCGAGCGTTCCTTAAAGAAAACCAGATGCCCAAGCCCCGCGCCATGCGCAACTGGGTGCGCAGTTTCGAGTTCTTCCAGACGCTTAACGCGCCGCCTAAAATACCCACCCTCGTCGTCTTCGGCGAGAACGACGTGTTGACGAAAAAACAGCAGCCCGCGCTGGCCAAAAAGTGGAGGGCGGATCTCGTCCCCATTTCGAATGCAGGGCATCTTCCGTTCTGGGAGCAACCCGTCGCCTTCAACGCTGAACTCAGCGAGTATCTGACTCGCCTGGCTTGGTTTCCCGTTGCGCGCTAGAGTTTTGCCGCCCTAAAACGCGCGAGGATGTCGCCGTTCTCGAGCTCGATGGTTTCGTCGTGGCGAAAGCCGTTCGCCTGCGCGCCCTCGACCGCGTTTCCTAATCCTTTTCGTCCTTCACGTAGGGCGACCCACGCGACTCCATCGGGTTGCAGGGCTCGGCGAATGTGTCCGAACAGGATTTCGAGCGGTTCGTTGGGGAACGGCCAAAAAATCAGCAAGCTGCAGCGTTTGCCGTAGGGCGTGATGGCGCCGTACCACGCGCGCGGCGGAATGAGTTTGACGAGTTTGGCGCGAACGTTGCTCGGCGCGTTCTGAATCACGATGAGGCACTCGTCGCTGTCGCGAAAGCCGAGCGTGTCGGCGAGCGTCGAGTCGAAAGCGAACCGTTCCACTTTCCGTTTCACCTAAAATGAGAGGAGGTCGCGGAATTTGGCGTAGCGTTCTTCGACTTCCTCGCGCGTGAGGTTAAGCAGGCGGTTGACGCTGAATTCTTCGACCGCGAAGGAACCCATCACGTTAGCGTAAACAGATGCCTGTCGAAAAGTCGAGCTGTCGAGTTTGCTTTGGCGCGCGAGGTGCCCCACAAAACCGCCCGCGAAGCTGTCCCCAGCTCCCGTCGGGTCCGCCACGTTCGCGAGCGGAAAGCCCGGAAAGGGGTAGATTTCGTCCCCGAAAAACCCGAGGCTTCCGTGCTCTCCTTTTTTGACGATGACGACGCGCGGTCCCTGCGCCTGAATCTTGAAGGCGGCCTTCACCAGGTTCGCGGTGCCGCCGAGTTCGCGGGCTTCCACGTCGTTAATGATGACGCCGTCCATCTCACTGAACAACTTGAGGAGGGCGGCTCGGTGCCCGCCGACGTAATACTCAATCGTGTCCGCGAAGCGGAGCTTGGGTGAATCGAATTCGGCGAGCACTCTCTTGGCGCGTTCAGGGTCCTGGGGGCCGAAGAAAACGGTTTGCGCGCCGCGGTACTCGACTGGCACCTTCGGGTCCGCGCCCTGTACCACTCCCAGCTCGGTGTGAAGGGCGGTGCGGTGGTGGAAGTCCGCGTCAAATTTGGAGTCAAAAAAGAACGTTTTGCCCGGCCGGCGTTCGATGCCGCGAATATCGACGCCGCGGCGTTCGAGCGCTTCAAGGTAGGAGTTTGGAAAATCTTCGCCGACGACACTCACAGTGCCCACGGGGTGAAATAGGCTCGCGGCGGAAGAGAAGAAGGTAGCGCTCCCGCCCAGCACGCGTTCAACGGTGCGGAACGGCGTGCGAGTCGTGTCGAGGGCGACGGAACCGACGGAAACAATCATTGTGCGTTTCACACAAGAGTTTGGTTCGCGCCGCGCTTACATGGCGCGCAACAGTTTGATTCGCTCCTCGATGGGGGGATGGGTGGCGAAGAGGGCGTCGAGGGGGCTGCGAACGGGATCCACGAAGAAGAGGTGCGAGACGGCTTCGCTGACTTTCATGTCGCCTTTGTTGACGCCCCCGATTTTTTCGAGCGCGCTCGCCAATCCTTCCGGGTAGCGCGTGAGTTTGGCGCCGCTCGCGTCCGCGAGCAACTCGCGCTTGCGGGACACAGCGAGCTGGACGAGGCGCACCACGAAGGGAGCCACGATGGCGAGAATGATGCCGATGATGATGAGTAATCCCAGGCCGCCGCCTTCCTCATCGCGATTGGATCCTCGGCCGCCGCCGAACCAGAGCGAGCGCAAAAAGATATTGCTCAAAATCGCGACGAGGCCCACCATGACGCCGACGATCATGGAGAAGCGGATGTCGTAATTCGAAACGTGCGAGAGCTCGTGCGCAATCACGCCCTCCAGCTCAGTTCGATTGAGGCGCTTGTAGAGCGCGGTCGTGACGGCGACACTCGCGTGTTCGGGGTCCCTGCCGGTCGCGAACGCGTTCATTTCCTCGCTCTCAATCAAGTACAGTTTCGGGGTGGGGAGGCGGTTGCCGAACGCGAGATTCTCCACCACGTCTCGCAAGGGCTGGTACGGCGGCGTGTCGGGAAGGGGTTTCGCGCTCGTCGCGGCGAGCACGACGGAATCGCCCCAGTAGTACGTGCCGAGGGTGTAGAGGGCGACGAAGACGAGGGAGAAGAGAGTGATGACGGTCGCGCTAGCTGGATCCCAGACCAGAGCGAACACGTAAACAAGCGCGACGAGGCCGGCGAACACGAACACTGCCAGCGCCCATGACTTGAGTTTGTTGCGCTGAATCTCCTGGTAAAAGGAGGTGCGGTAGTCCTGCTGTGGTCGGGCGTTCTTCGGCATGACTTTCAACTTTGAACTAGGAGTTTGACCAAAAAGGGGAAGAAAAGGAAAGGGCGCAGGAGGGCCGTTTTAGTCTTTGAGGAGTTTGGCGGCGTCGATGCTTTTGCGCGCGCCTTCGTCTGCCTTGAAGTAGGGCCACGTTTCGGCTTTGAAGCCGAACATGCCGGCGAAGAGGCTGCTGGGGAAGAGCGTGCAAGCGTTGATGTAGTCTTGGACGGTGTAACCGTAGCGTTGGCGGCCGTACTTGATTTTGTCTTCAATCGCGGCGAGCTGCTCCATTGCTACCGCCATGTTTTGGTTGCTTTTCAGTTCGGGGTAGTTTTCCGCGCGAGCCATAAAACTCGTGATGAAGCCCCCCAAGGCTTGATTGGCCGCAACTTTTTGAGGAATGGTTTTTGCCTTGGCGGCGCTCTCGCGCGCGGCTGCAAGGCCCGTGAAGAGGTCGGTTTCCTGCTTCATGACGCGCTTCGCCATCGCGATAAGGTTCGGAATCGTGTCCAAGCGCTGCTGCAGCAAGGGGTCGATTTGGTTCCAGTCCGCTTGTGCCTGGTTGTTAAGGGCACGCAAGTGGTTGTAAAAGTAAATAACAGCGAGAATGACGATGACAACAACGCCGATAAGGATCCATTCCAACGCCATTGTAACCCACCTTCCCAGTTGAAGCGCGAACAGCTATGTTAGTGCGCGTTTCACGTATTTTAATTCGAGCGTTTTCCCCTACTCTCGCCTCTCCGCCCTCCCTTTACGTCTTGCGGGGCGCTCCGCCTTCCGCTTTCTCGACTTCGCGCACAATTTCCTTGGCGCCCGCCACTTCGGGGAGTACGACGTGCTGCGCCCCAGCCGTGTGGAGCTGCTTGACGAAGAGTTCCTGCTCGGCGCGCGCGTACACTTGCAGCTCTGGGTTGAGTTGCTTGGCGGACAGCGTGACCACGATGTTTTTCTCGCTCTCAGGCAGCACCGCGATCAGGCCTCTGGCACGTTCGATGCCGGCCTCCCGTAGCACGCTCTCCTCCAGCGCGTTGCCGAGCACGGTCGTGAAGCCTTTCGCCTTGAGGCGCTCCACGTTCGGCGCGCTCGAGTCCACAACGACGACATCGGTGTGCCGGTCGCGCAAGAGTTCCGCGACGGTCTGCCCCACGCGGCCCGCGCCGCACACGACGTAATGGTTTTTGATGGAGTTGGTTTGCATGAAGGATAGCACCTCTCGGTAGTAGTCCCGAAGTTTGCCTTTAAGGAG
>JBBILJ010000077.1:0-4660 GCA_037444945.1 Microcaldota archaeon
ATTCCAAAACCTCCTCACCCAAAACAAGGGAACCCCGACGGTGCCGCAGCCGTCCACGACGGCGGACAACTTCAACATCGCCATGCCCGGCGGCAAAACCGTGGCACTGAGCGCCATTGAAGCCCTCCCCGCCATCCAGGGCAGCAACTGCCTCTTAAACAGCCAAGACATGAACGCGCCCATCACGTACGCGGGCCTGCTCGACAACGAACTCGTGTACGGCGGCAGCAAGGGAACCACGGTCAAAAACACGGCGAATCATCTGACTGCTACGCGGTTCAACTCGGTTCTCAGCCTCAATGGCGGCTCAAACGTCGTCATACCGAACACACTCATCAAGTGGCTTTCCTTCTTCCACACCGCGAGCTTCATCGACACCTACGCGAGCTGGATTCTGGGCTTCGGCTACTTCGCGGCAGGAAGCAAAATCGGCAACCCCACCCAAATACAGGAAACACTAAAGGCGGACGAACAAGCCCTCACGACTTACCAAACCAAGTTCGCCGATATCCAACTCGTCGCTCCCGACCTCAAAAATCCTATCCAATACCAGCATCTTTCGGTCGAGGAACGAGCTATTCTTGACGACCGATTTAGAGACATAAGCAAGCAGGCTGAGGCAAATGTTAACGATATGGCGACGAAGGTTAAGACGGCGCAGGACAAACTCGTAAAAATCGATGCGTACCAGGACATTGGTCGCCGCTTTCTCGGTCGCGCAACGACGGGCGCCATGCTGGGCGGCTTGTGGCTGGGCCCCGCGCGAATCATGTATGCCGCGAACACGCGCTTGTGGTTCCGCTCCGACAACCTGCCGATACCTACGGATGACTTCTACTTGCGCTTTTACGCGAACAAGGAAGCCGCGAGTGATTTCCGCACCGCGACGAACTTCCTTGGCGCGGGAACCTTCCAGGAAGTCCTCCTCTCCAAAATCGGCGTGGGAATGCCCGCAGAAGCCTTCACGGGGGACAAAGAATACGTTACTAACGGCCCCTCCGAGCAGCAAACGAGCGGCTCGAGCTCGATTCAGTTCGCGGATAAAAGTTGGTTGGTAACGACTGCGTGGAAAGGCCAATCGGACGCGGCGAATTTCCCCGCCGTGCAACAGGACCAAAAGTTCGCGAGCCTTCCGCTCGAAACGAACGCCTTACCCCCGGACGCGATTGTGGATAGGCGGGACGCGCAAAAAAGCGTCGCAGTCGCGAGTTTGTACGCGCTTCCCTTCATCATCACAGGCGGCGGCATCAAAACGATTGCCACGAACGCGCAGTACAGCATCGCTCGCGTGATTCCCTTCCTGCTCACATCGGAACTCGTCCTCCAAGTCGACCACAACCAATTCAAGGGAACCGAGTGTAGCGACGCGACACTCAACAAGTACAAGGAAGCGTACGCGGCCGCCCTCGCGGCCAGCTACCTCTTGCTCATCATCCCAATCGTTCCTGGCTTCGGGACTGTCCTCAGCACAGTGAAAACCATCTCGACGAGTCCGCTCGCCAAGGGCGTCGGGATGGCTGTGGACCAGGTTCCGGCCGCGCTTCAACTCGCCGTGTCGAGCCGCGCGATGGAGTACGTGAACACGTGCAAGGACAGCGCATACACCATTCTCGCTTACCAGTCGCTTGAGCAGAAGGGGACGACGAGCACGACGGATGTCCTCAAAAACAAGCTTCAAGTCCTCGACCCCGTCAGCAAGCAAACGTCGTCGATTACGGACTGGTTCAAAGGCATTGGAACCAAAATTCAGGAAAAACAGCGCACTGAAATCATTAACGCCCGCAGCGGCTTTAGCAACCAGCAAGGCGCCTTCAACCTCCCCGAACTCTACTACCTCCACCTCGAAGGCGGCTCGTCGCAGTGGCACGGCGTGCTGACCCCCGACCAGTATCAGGCGTGCTTTAGAGAAGTGCTACAGAACGCGGACGGCTCATCCATTGAGCGCAGCTCGAACGGTTTGGTGAAGCGCGACGCGAACGGAAACATCGTCGCCGCGCTCGACGACCCTTCGTGGCGCTTGCGCGCCCTCCTCGGCATTCAACGCCAAGACCTGGCGAAAACCATTATTCCCAACAAACTCGTCCGCGTCCAAACCCTCGGGTGCGGCGCAGGCAGCGTCGCGCTCAGCATCTCCTCCGCGGGCCGCATCATCGGCTCCGGCGGCTGCACCGGAACGGATTGCGCACTCAAAGCCCTCGAATACATCACGGGCCGACCCTTGGTGGATTGGAGTGACGCGCTCGGCAACGCGGAGAGCATTTGGACGACGGACGGCAACGCGCAAATCACGGGCAGCGACATCCGCTTCATTCGCTCCACCACGACGGGCACGGGCGACACCGCGCAGAAAGCCGGCACCGAAATCAAGTTCGACACCGCCGCGTCCTCGCTCGAAGTGTATGGAGACGGGAGCGTGAAAATCGGCGGCCAAGATGTCGGCCAGTTGCGCTACATTCGCACGCAGAACGGCCACATCGAGTTCGATGCCGCCTCGGGCGGTCTGGTGATTGCGCTCTACACGCTCGCCATCGCCCCGCTGGGAAGCGTGAAAAACATTGATTCAAGCCCGACGCTCAACAACGACGGCAATGGACACAAAGTGCCTGCCGTGAAGATTAATAACGTTCAACTTAAAGCCGGGAACGAGGAGGCGCAAAGCAAGTTGAACGCCGCTCTCGACGCGGTGCAGAAAGCGGGCGGCTTTCAGTTCTTCGAGACGCCGACGCACACCTACGAGTTCACCACCGACGCGAACGGCAACCAAATCTTGCGCATCTGCGACAAGACAACGAAGGTTTGTACGGATGTCCCCATCACGGGACCCGTCACGCGCCAAGGCAACGACATCGTAGTGCCCACCAAGAACGGGGAGTATCGCTTCACGCTTGGCGCCGGTACGGACGGCAAACCGTATCTCAACGTCGCCGGCCCCGGCGGGTACACGGATTACGGGCCACTACTCACGGCAAAGGCACCCGGCGGCATCCTCGTCTTCGACCCGACGAGCGGTCGCTGGGAGTTAATAAACGGACAGGGTTTGGCGTGGAACCCCGATTACGCGAAGAACGGCTTGTCGTACTATGGAACGCAGAACGGTCAAGTGAAAGGCTTGCCCACGCAAAACTTGTTCTCCCAACCGCAGCAAGGCACCGCGGCCGCTGCGAACCCCCTCGCCGCCCTCCCCTCCTGGCCAACGGAACTCCCCGTCGCGGTTGGAATGATTCTTGTTTTGGTGGGGAGCGCGGTTTACATTCGCTGGCGCGAAAACTAGTTTAAACTGGCTCAGGCCGAGTAACCTTGGAAGAACCTTCTGGACAGCAGGGTCGGCTTCTCGCGAATTGAACGTACACCGCGGAAGAATGGAGCGCGTACTGGGCGAAGCGGCGCGAGGAAGTCCAGTTGACCGCAATCGTGCTCAAACTCTTTGGTGCCGGTATCGCGGTCGCCGTCACCGTGATTCTCTACCAAAGTTATTCCCGGCACGCGCTTGACGCGTGGTTGATTAGCTTCATCGGTCTCTTCGCGCTTTCGCGTTCGTCATGATTCGCTACGTGTACAAGAAAATGTTCTCGGACTTAGCGCTCGGCGAATCCTCCCCGCCCCAACTGCAAGTGTACGACAACCACGCCGTATTCTGCGGAAAAACAATTTACTTCGCGGCCGATATCGTCGAGGGTTTTGCGGAGGCACTCCAAACGCGGCAAAAAGTCGTCATCGCCATCGGTTTTCGCTTCTACACTTCCGGGAGCGTACCCCTTCTCGAAGTAAGGTATCAAGACACGCGTAAGGGTACCCGAACGTATATCTTTCCGGTTCCGCGCGGAAAAGAAGACGAAGCCGAAAAAATCGCGCAGCAACTCAACCAAGCCACCGCGAGCTGGCTAAAACCCTGGACCTAATTGAATTGCCACTCCGACTCTAGCGTTTGGATAATCAAAGCCCCAGGCGAGAATTGGACTCGCGGCCTCGTCCTTACCAAGGACGCGCTCTACCACTGAGCTACTGGGGCGCTTTGGAAGCGGAAGAAATCGGGGGCTTTCTCGGCGTAGTTTTGTGGTGAGAGAGGAATAAAAAGCGTGCCGTGCATAAAGATTGTGCTGGGTTGAATGCGGTTCGCGTTCGCCCGGTTTTTTCAAGGTTTTTGCAAGGGTGTAAGTTGTTTATGGGTAAGTTTCCGATTGCCGACAAGGCGTTGACGCTCGTGTGGATTTGCAAAAAATGCAAGGCGCGCAATGCGCCGCGCGCCGAAATGTGCCGCAAGTGCAGTTACCGCAACCTTAGGCCTAAGCGCGCGCGCAAGAAGGAAGCCAAAGGCAAGTGAGCCCCCCCGGGGCTACTTGTTTTTTCTTTTCTTCTTTTTTCTTCTCTTTTCTCCCTCTTTTTTAATCTTCAAACGGCAGGTTTAATCCGTATTAAGCGCGGGAGTGGCAGAGCCTGGAAAATGCGCGGGCCTTAAGAGCCCGTCCCTTAGGGGTACGCCGGTTCAAATCCGACCTCCCGCATCCCCCCTCGTTCTTTTTCGCCCGTCAAAATCCTTATAATCCCCCCCCCAGCTCTAGGCGGTGGTTTTAATGGATTTTGACCTCGACAAAATGCCTGAGAAGAACCGGAAAGCCGTTCTAAGAGTAATGAAAAAATACGGTGAAAATAAGTGGTGGGA
>JBBILJ010000078.1:0-4602 GCA_037444945.1 Microcaldota archaeon
ACCTCGCTTCCCACCAAAGGAAGCGAGGAACCCCACCTATTTATTGGACAGACTCGGGGGTAACGAACGATTTAAAACGCGGTTTGCGGTTAGACGCGATCATGCCGCCGCGCCTTCCCTTGTGCGAGCCGTGCCTGCTCTCGAAGAGTTACTGCGCCGCGTGCGCGGAAAAGCAGGGGAAGGGCGAAGTGACGGAACTCGATGTGCGCGTCGCGTCGTTTATCGCGGAGCACAAAAAAGAGCTCGAACTCGAACACGCCGAGCTGCGGGGGACGCTCGCGTCCGGCAAAACCGTGTTCCTCTTCACGGGCAAAAACGGGGCGCCGTTAATCGGCAAAAAAGGCGCCACGGCGGCCGCGCTCTCTAAGCTGTTGGGCAAAAAAATCAAAGTCATCGAATTGGAGGGCGAGAAGAGCAAAGCCATCGCGCAAACCCTCCTCCCCCTCGCGCCCTTAGGCATCAACACGGTTTACCATGCGACAGGTAACGAGTTTCGCGTGCGCATGAAAAAACAGGACGCCGACAAACTGCCCGCCGAGCAAGCTGACGTCGAGGCAGTGTGCTCGAAGATTTTAGGGGAGAAGACACTACTCGCGTTCGAGTAGACGACTCGTTCTTTTTTTGAAAGCGTTTCAGCGCGAGCGCGTTCACGACGCGCAGTTCTCGTTCGTCAGGGTGAGGCCGTCCTTGGGCGCGCATTTTTCGGAGTACACGCACGCGTCGCTCGTCACGCGTTCCAGATAAGGCGCAGGGTTTTCGTCCGCGGGGCCGTAAAGGACGAGGACGCGGTCGAGGTCGCGCGGGAGCTGGGGCGCCAAGTCGCTTACCAGTTGGCCGTTCACGAAAAAGCGCAGCGAATACGTGGCGTTGGTGCAGAAAGAAGCGCCTGCGTCCGTCGTAATGCAGGACGCGTTAAGCTTGAAATTAATCTTATCACCTTCGAAAAAGTCGCGCCACGTCGCGTTCTCGCGTTCGTCATGAATCACCCACCCAACGTTGTTGTGCAGGTGGAGGGGGCTTCCTTCCTTTGGCTCACCGGGCTTGCCGCACGCGATTGGCTCACTGTACTTGGACGCGCTAAAGTTGAAGGTCTGGGCGTTGAGGACGACGAGAAGGTCGGCGTGGCTGTGAAATGATTTGGGCGTGGGCGACGCGACGGGGGACTGCAGGCACCCAGCGAGGAGGAGAGAAGAGAGCGCGGCGAAAAGAAGGCAGAGGTTGGAGTTCACGCGCGTCACGCTCCAGCCGATTTAGTGGATGTGGAGGCCTTGGCGGGTGCGCAGAGTAGGGCGGCATCTTCCGGCGCGATGGCGTAGAGCTGGATGACGGCGTACGGCTGACCGTTCGAGTCCTTCGAACTCACCGTCGTACGCATAAAACTCACCGGGAAGCTGACGTCGAGCGTGGCGGGCGACGTCGTGTTAAGAAGAGATTCGGAAGCGGTGAACTCGACGCCCACCACCGCACCCGTGTCATCGGAGAGGTAGACTTTGTTAGTTTCGTTCGGCGCGCTCCACGAAACGCCTACGCCCGGCAGGCACGCCGTTATGTTTTTCGCGCCGTCAGGGAGCACGAGGCCGGTCTGGGGCGCGGAGAAGAGGAAGAAGCCGGCGGCGAGGCCGACGACGAGCGCAACGACGGCTAAAAGTAAGGCGTTAGTCTGCATAAAAACGAGTTCACCTATTTTCTTTGTTTGGGGCGGGAGAGTTATAAAACCTGCGAAAAACCCCACCGCGGCGGTCGGCAAGTTTTTTTAACCATTTGCGCCTAACAAGAAAGCCGCGCAAAGTCTCTCCCTCGTACGGGACGAATTTGTGCGCCGGCTTCGCGCTTCAAGTTCTCCAGGCCTTTCGCCGTTTGTGAAGGAGAGTTGTTTTCCATGGATGCTTCCAACGAGTTCGACGCCATAATCGTGGGTTCCGGCCCCGGCGGCTCAACCACCGCGTTGTTTTTAGCTCGCCAAGGCCGCAAAGCCCTCGTCATCGACAAAGCCGTGTTTCCGCGCGACAAGACATGCGGCGACGCGCTCAGCGGCAAGAGCCTCAAAGTACTGCGCGAACTCGGCCTCACTGACCTCGTCGAGAAGAACCCTCACGGCGACATCAACGGCTTACTTTTCTCCAGCCCGAACGGCAGCGTGGTTGAAATCCCCTTCACACCCAACGTAGCGGACAAACGCAGCGGGTACTGCATGCGCCGCGAAATCTACGACGCCCTGCTCTTCGGCGAAGTCAAAAAGAGCGGCGCAACTGTGTGGGAAAACTTCACGGTCACCGCCCTGCTTCGGGATGGCGAGAAAGTCATCGGCGTCAAAGGCATCGACAACGCCACCAAGCAGGAACGAGAAGCGCACGCAAAAATCGTGGTGGGCGCGGACGGCTTCATGAGTTTAGTGGCGAAGGAAGTCGGCGTGTGGGACCTTGATCCAGAACACACATGCGCCGCGCTCCGCATGTATTACAAGGGCGTCAAGAACCTCAAGCCCCTAATTGAAATCCACTTCGTGGAAGGACTCATCCCCGGCTATTTCTGGATTTTCCCCGTCGACGACGGCATGGCGAACGTCGGCGTCGGCATGCTGCAAAGCGACATGAAAAAACTCGGCGTCAACCTCCAACAAGCCACACTCAAAGCCATCCACGAAAACCCGTTGTTCAAGGAGCGCTTTGAAGGCGCGGAAATGGTGGGCGGCATCAAGGGCTGGACGCTCCCGTTTGGTAGCAAGTGGCGAAAAATCGCGGGCAACGGCTGGCTTCTCGTTGGGGACGCCGCCGCCCTCGTCGACCCCTTCTCAGGTGAAGGGATGGGAAACGCGATGACGAGCGGCCAACTCGCCGCGCAACGCATCGGCGAAGCCCTCGACGCCAACGACACGTCGGAAGGCTTCCTGCTCGGCTACCAGCAAAAAGTGCGCGACGCGCTCGGCAATGAGCTGCAAACCTCGTACAACATGCAAAAACTTGGCCGTATCAAGCCACTGCTCAACTTTGTCCTCCACAAAGCTTCCAAGAGCGCGAAAGCCCGCGAAATGATCGCGCAAACCCTCACCAGCGAAGACAGCAAGAAAGAATACACTGGACCCCTGTTCTACCTCCAACTCCTCTTCGCGTGAGAACACTCATCCCCTGCGTCTCTCATTTTATTTTCTCCCACATTTAGCCTTACGAATGCCCAACCGCTTAACCGCCCAAAAGCTCCTCGCCTGGTTCGATTCAAACAAGCGGGACTTACCGTGGCGCCGCACCACCGACCCGTACCGCATCTGGGTTAGCGAAGTCATGCTGCAGCAAACCCAGGTTCAAACCGTCGTTCCGTACTACCAAAAACTTCTCGCTCAATTCCCCACCGTCGAATCGCTCGCCCGCGCCCCGGAACGCAGCATCCTCAAAGCATGGGAAGGCTTGGGATACTACTCTCGCGCGCGCAACCTGCACGCGGCCGCGAAAATCGTTTCCAAAAAATTTGGCGGCCAACTCCCCCAGCGCTACGAACAACTCCTCGAACTCCCCGGCTTTGGCCCCTACATCGCCGCCGCGGTCGCCAGCATTGCTTTCGGAGAAAAGAAGGCTGTCGTCGATGGAAACGCGGCGAGGGTACTCGCGCGGCTTTACGCCAAGCGAGTGGACGTCAAGGACGCTGGCGTGCGCAAAAAACTGCAAATCACAGCCGACGAGCTAATTGGCGAACGACGACCAGGAGATTACAACCAAGCATTGATGGAGTTGGGGGCAACCATTTGCGTCCCAAACAACCCTCGATGCCTCGACTGCCCCTTGCGTGACGGGTGCCTCGCCTTCCAGCAGGGATTACAAAACGAAATTCCTCTGCGCGTGCGGCGGCCAAAAAACCCCGCCAAAAAATTCGACGCACTCCTCCTTCGACGCGACAAACAGACCTTTTTAGTTCAACGCAAGGCGAAGGGACTGCTCCAAGGGTTATGGGAACTCCCCATCGTGAAAAAGGTTCCCGCAAAAGCGAAGAAAATCGGCGTCGTCGAGCACGCATACTCGCACTTCACCAGCCGCACAACAATTTGGAGCGCGAACACGGTGCCGAAAGGCGTGCACGGGGAGTGGGTGCATGTGCCGCCGCGAAATCACGCGCTCGCGGGCTGGACAGCGAAAGCGCTACACAGCCTTCCTAACGACTCTCGACACCTGCCGAGCCTCAACTAGTTTATAATCGGGAGACACGTTGTGCTCTTAATAACGGAGAGCGATGATGCCGTCTAAGCCTGAGTGGCTCAAAATCCGCTTGCCCACTGCTGGCGGGCTCAACGCCGTGAGCGGCGCGTTACGCGAGCGCGGCCTCGCTACGGTGTGCGAGAAGGCGCGCTGCCCGAATCAAGGCGAGTGCTGGAGCGCAGGCACCGCGACGTTTATGGTTCTGGGAGACGTCTGCACGCGCGGCTGCCGCTTTTGCTCCATCACCAAGAACTCGAACGGGCGCGAAGTGGACGCAGAGGAGCCGCGCAAACTCGCTGAAGCCGTACAAAAACTTGAGCTCAATTACGTCGTTCTCACCATGGTGGATCGCGACGACTTGCCCGACCAGGGCGCACGCCACGTCGCGGCGTGCGTGCGCGCCATCAAGCAACAAAAC
>JBBILJ010000079.1:0-4524 GCA_037444945.1 Microcaldota archaeon
TAGGCGCCCGCGATGCCGGGCAGCGGCGCGAGTTGGAGGAGGGAGCTGACGCGCCAAGGTCGGTCTCGTTCAAGAGCGGCGTTGAGAAGCGTGAGACCGAGGACAGGAAAAAGGAGGGCGTAAACGGCGAGGTTGACGTATTGCGCAGGCGGGATGACGAGGGCGGCGGTCGAAGTCAACGCGGCGACGAGGGGGAGGGAGATAGCGGATGCCGCATTCGACGAAAAAGCAAGCGTGGCGGGCGTGGTTCGCTCAAGGAGGCGGCGAGCGGGAAAGTAAGAGTAGGAAGTAACAAACATGGCGAAGATGATGAACGCATCGCCGAGCTGAAAGGACGCGAACGCGTTCAGGCTGCTGTTCGCGGTGAGCAAAAAGACACCGAAGACGAGGAGGGCGGAAGCCGCGAGTTGACGTGTGTTGGGCGTTCGCCGCTCGAGAACAGCACTCCACGCGAGGATGCAAAACGGCTCGACGGCGAGGAGCGTGACGGCCTTCGAGGCGAGCGTGTTCGCGAGGCCGATAAAGAGAAGAAGGGTGGCGAGGACTCCACGCGTAGCGATGAAGCCGAGAGCATCGCGGGGCGAGTCCCGCAAAAAGTCGAATCGTGCCGACCCGCCTTGAATGAGGAGAGTGGCGTAGAGGAAGGGGAGGGCGAGCGCGCTCGCCGCGCCCGCGAAAAGAAAGGGGTTGACGGCATGCGTGCCACTCACGGCGAATGAGGCTGCAAGACCGATGAAGAGGGCGGCGAGGAGGGCGAGGAGGGTGCCGCTTAGTTGGAAAGGCGTGCGCACGCTGAAGACCCCCTTACCCGTAACTGGGGTTGTTTTCGAGTTCGGAGTAGTTCTTGTTGAGGGTCTTCATTTTCTCCATGGCTTCGCGCATACGGGACTCGACGGCTTGCCCCTCGGTTTCCAATTGCTTGGTGTCGATGGGGATGCTGGTGAGTTTGGAGAGGAGTTTAAGGAGTTTGGCGGCAGCGGCGGGATCCATGGGTTTGTCGGTTTGAATCATCAGATTCGCGGCAGGAAAGTTTTCGACCGCGGCTTCGGCAATGAGAACGCCGCTCACTCCCTGCGTGGCGCCTTCGCGGATGAGGTCCACGCCGAGGGCTTTGAGCTTCTCACCCCACTCGGGTGTGCTCGCGATGCCGTATACATGGTCGCCGACTTCGGGAGACGCGATGCCTGCGAGGCTAATGATGCTTTTCGCTTTCTTTTCGCGCGCCCACAGGATGAGTTTCTCGCTTAAGGGGAAGACGACCTCCATGGGGATGACGAACTCGCTAAAGAGGACGATGAGGTCGTGTTTTTCGGAGGCGTAAATGCGGGCGGGGTAAACGGGCTTGTAGTTGTGGATCGCCGCCACGGGGGGGAAGTGCGTGGACGCGATGGTGCCGATGAGTTTGAGGCCGAGTTTTTCGGCGAGATAAGATGCCCCGATGGTGCCAATCATGCCGATGCCGGGGAAGCCTTCGATGATGGTCGGGTTTTTGAGGTTGACTTTCTCGAATTCACGGATCTCGATGCGCGGCATAAACTCATGCACCTTTTTGGAAGGGGGCTCTCTAGTTCGCGTTTGAATTAACCCGCCTTTAACTTAAAAGAGTTAAGCTTGGCGCGCTCTGGCTTAAGGTTTTTCAGTCGTCCATTCGAGGCGTTCGCCCACGCTCAACGAATGCTTGCGGGCCTCGCCGACCGGCAGTTCGATGAGAAAGCGCGCGGGGCGCGGCGAGTAAACAAAGAATTTCCACGGGGGCACGGTACGGCAGTAAACGATTCGGCGGTTTTCATCGAGGAAGACGGCGTCGAAGGGAACGCAGAAGAGGGAGTGAATCGCGTTGCGCGACGTGTCGGAAACGCCGAAGTCGAAGAGGATGGGTTCGACGCGGCGCGCGAACATCAAACCTGACGCTTTTTGGAGGAATGATTGCGCGACGCGAACGTGGCGCCAAAGGACTTGGCTGCTGCGCTTTACCGTCACGCGGCGCCACTTGTCAAGCATAAGTGGAGGCGAGGGAGGGTAGGAATAAAAGGAGGGAGTTGATAGAGTTATAACTGGGGCTTTGATTCTTCTAAATTCTGCGATAAAAGTAATTGGGTTGGAACCGTGAATCGCCTTTCTTCGGTCGCCATTATTCCGGACGGTAATCGCCGCTACGCCAAGAAAGCGGGCATCCCGATCGAGCAATCCTATCTGAAGGGATTCGAGAACGTGGGGCGCGCGGTGCAGTGGGCGCATGAGTCTCGTGTCGACACCATTACGTTCTGGGCCTTGAGCTTGGACAACTTCCGCCAGCGCTCCCGTGACGAACTTAAAACGCTCTTCAAAATTCTTTCTGAAAATCTCGAGAAAGCAATCAAGCGCCGCGCTCTGCTTAAGCAAGGCGTGCGCGCGCGTTTCTTCGGCCGCCTCGAAGAACTCCCCGTTCAAGTTCTCGAAAAAATCCGCTTCGTGGAGCGCCAAACAGCGGAGAACCGCGACGTGACCGTCAACATCGCGATCGCGTACAACGGGCGCGACGAAATCCTCCACGCCGCCCGTCGCGCCGCCCTCGAAGCTCAGCGCAACGGCCGCTCCCTCGACGACCTCACCGAAAAAGAATTCGAAACCTATCTGTACTACCCGCAAACCACGGACCTCATCATTCGCACCGGCAACGTGTCGCGCCTCTCTGGCTTTATGCCTTGGCAGAGCGCGTACAGTGAACTTTACTTCTCCCCCAAACTCTGGCCCGAATTCACGCAAACCGACTTTCAGCAAGCCGTCGAATTTTACGCCGCCACGCAACGCAACTTCGGCAAGTAACGTCGAGCGCCGAAAAAATAAGCGTCAAAGCTTGAGCCACGCGTTCGTGAGGCTAGCTCCGCGCTTTTCGAGTTCCCAGTCCAGCCTCCCGCAAAGTTTGGAGCGCAGTTCAGCGTCGGGCAAGTGATGAAGGAGTTCACGAGCGAGCTTGAGGGCGCGCCACTGGCACGCGTCATCACACGGCATGGCAAACGACACCGCGCCGTCGCCGAAGGAAAGCGAGAGGACGTGATTTTGTTCACCGTCATGAACGCCGAGCGTGAGCGACGCGTCGCCCGCGCGCTTAGGCGTGAGTTCGGCTTGCAACACGCCCGCGTACGCGCCGAAATCACGCAGAGCGGCGTGATCAATGTTGAGCGAGAACCATTCTTTGCTGCCGAGCGCGTTCCGCTTCCACAGCGTGGAGTCGAAGGGGACGCGCAGAAACGGCGACGAAGAGAGTTGGAACGGTGAGGGTGAAGGCATGGCGAACGCCAAAAACGCGAAAACGCGCCTCCAACAATCCGGACGGCGCAGTGGGTTCAGCGTTCTAGAAAAAGCAGTTTAAAAAGCGTTTTGAGTCCCCCCTCCATCGCGCGGCCGCAGCGCCACTCAAGCGGAGTTGCGCAAAAAACCGAACAAAAAATCCATGTCGCCCTCGGCCGCTAGCACACGGTTAAAGCGCGTCACGCCCACGGACGCGACGAAAAAGTCAAGCGCCGAATTACTCATCGCGTTCAACGCCGAGCGCACGCGCCGATGCATCGAAAGCGCGCCGCCGATGTCGCGCCGCCACGCGCCGTCGTAGTCGAACGTTTCCCCGTCCATCGCGCCCAGAATTTGGGCCGCGGCGAGTTGCGCGGCGCGTCCTCCTAGCGCGATGCCGCCGCCCGTCGACGCCTTCACGTGTCCAGCCGCGTCACCCGCAACGGCGGCGTTACCGGCTTGCGTGCGCGCGCGGGCGCGCAACGGGATGAGGTGGTGGAAGTCACGGCAGAGGCGAGCCCCCGTTTTACGTTTGGTTTGAATTCTGAGAGCGTCTCGGACGAGGGGAATACTGAAAAGCGCTCGTCGGCCCGCTGCGAGGGCGGAAAAGGGTTGCGCGGCGAGGCCGACGCGCAGGCGCTCGTCCGAAACCGGAATCATCCATGCGAAAAAGCCGGGAAATTTTTCCGCGTCGAGGAAAACGTGGACGATGTCGCGCTCGGGCGGCTCGGCACGCGCGTACTCGGCCTCGTAAGCGAGCACGAAATCGCGCGCGTCAATGGCGGGAAGAGACAGTAACTGAGCGCACCGCGAGGAAGCGCCGTCCGCGCCGAGGAAAAAGCGCGCACGCCGAGTGGAACGACCCGCGCGAACCGAAAACACCTCACTCAAGCGGGAGAGGTGAGTGACGGGGGCGTTGTAGTGAAAACGCGCGCCCGCCTCGACGGCTTGCTGCACGCACGCCTCGTCAAACGCCTGGCGGTCGAGCACGACGGCTTGCGCGAGGGACGAGCGCACGAGGGTTTCCGCGTTCGGCGAGTGAATGCACGCCCCCCGCACGCCGTTCAAGCGCGCGTTCGAGTAATCAACGTCGAGCGCGTCAAGCCCTTTCTTGGAAACCAGGCCCGAGCAGTGCCCGAACTTGCCGGGTCCTGTGTGCTCTTCAAACACGGAAACGTCAAGGCCGAGGCGGGCGGCGCGCTGCGCGGCGAGGGCACCCGTGACACTCGCGCCAGCAATCGCGAGATCAAGGGT
>JBBILJ010000080.1:0-4464 GCA_037444945.1 Microcaldota archaeon
ACGAGTAGGATTCACCTTGCGTAACATATCGCGGGCACTTGGCGTACGCGAGTTGGCAGTTCGCGAGTGCACCCGGTTTGGTTTTAGCGTTGTTCGCGATGATGGCGGTTACGGTGAAGGGACCGTTGCCGTCGATTGTGCACGAAAAGGTTACGTCTCCCTCTGCGGGCTTTTGGGGGGTTACATCGGCGACGTGAATCCAGGGACCGACGTTGTCTCCAAGCGCACCGCTGCTCGCCTTACAGCCGCTGAGAACTTCCTTGTAGTTGCTTCCCGTCGGGTAGGGGGCGGGAAGAGTGGCCGTTGAAGAAATAAGGGGCATTTCACGCATCACGGCGATGAGAAGTTTGCCGTTGCCGGACGCCTTGTAGTGGACAGTGATTGGCTGACTAGTGGCGAGGGAGGCCTTAGGGTCTAGATTTACGTTCGTATTCGAATCTGACCAAATTTTTTGGATTTCAACCGCGTTCTTCGTTCACGCATCTCTTGCATAACCACGCGCCACCGCTTTCGCAGGGCAAGTTACCGCTTGGTGAGAGGAGCGTAGACGGTCCCGACGCTTGACTGGGGGGAATCGAGGCGGGCGTACTACCCCCGAGCGGTTCTCCTACACTAGGAACGATTACGAAGCGGGTGCTCGGCATCGAGTTAAACGTGAAGGTGAATGTGCCTTGGCCATCATAGGTTGGAGACACCGGCGCACCGTTGATGGTGAACGTGAATTCGTGACCGTTGGGGTAGACTGGCGTCTTGACGCACTCTGTAAGTGAGGTTGCTTCGCCGTTGATGTACACGTCCACGCTGTAAGTGTGGACTGCAGCTCCGGCGTTCGGGGTGAGGTCGGTAACGGAATTTGTAATAATGTAGGGACTATTCCACTTCGGCTTGGATTCCGCGAGGAGATCTTTGAGGCGCGTGCCAGCGTAGGTGGCGAGTACTTCTTTCCCGTCCGTGGAATACGTGATTACGTCGTACGGCAGGCACCCCTTTTGTATAATCTCGCTTCCAGTGGGCGTGTATTTTTCATCCGCAAAGTACTTGACGAGTTGTTGGGCTTCTTTCTGGATGACGTCACCGAGGCCCGCGGCGCCGTCGCCAGACGCGTAGGCAGGCATTTGGACGAAGACGCGGAGCTCGTGGCTCTTCGTGAGCCAAAAGAGTCCGCTGCGCTTGGTCGCGAGTCGCAGCGAAATGAAGCCCATATCCTCTGGGGTATCTTTAAAGCCACTGAGTTTGGTAATCGCGAACACGGAGAGTTTCTTTGTAGGTTCAGAGCAGTACTGCGTTGCCGCTTGGGAAGCAGCGCCGTTAAGGCAGCTGAACGCCGTGACGGCGTCGCCCGTCACGCTGGACGAGGCTGAGAAAGAGGAAGCCACATCCAACAGGTCGCACGAAGCCTTCTCGCCGCTGAAGCCGCACTTCTTGTCTTGACCCGCCGCGACCTTGTACTTGTTAATTGTCGCGAGGACGGGGTCGTTGATTTCGGCGAACTCGACGCTACACGAAGACGGGGGCGAGCCAGACGCAGTTTGAGGCGTCGTGCATTTGACGTAGGGGTAGCCTTTGCTGCCCGCGTCGTGTTGGCCGGAGGGGACCGCCTTGTCGCCGTAGGTGTATTCGAGGACTTTGAGGCCGCCGTTGTCGCCCGCGAGGCGCGCGGGAACATCAATGCTGAAGCTGGTTTGCGCGTCGCCGAGACTGGTGACGGGTTCGTCCGCGGGCTGCGAGTACTGCGTTTGTTCTTGGCCCGTTAAGCTATTGTAAATGTTTTGCTGGGCTTGACTCGCGGCGTTCGCCAAGAGCGTGTTAACGAGGCCGCCGCCAGCGATTTGACCGGGGTAGAATTGACCCTTCGGGATTCCGGCTTGATAGCCTTGCACGAGGAGGGCGATGATGTTCGCCTTGCAAATCGCGTACCCGATGCTGCCCGCCAAAACGGGCAGGACGCGGCCGCTGCGCGAGGAGGATTGGAAGCGGTTCTTGGCGCGCATCATGTCGCACACCGTGTTAAGCGCGGCTTCAATGTTGCAACTCCCTCCACCGTAACCAGGCTGACCGTAACCCGGTTGCGCGAAGGAGGAGTACGCGTTGCCCCACTGATTGAGGGCGGGGTTGTAGTTGGGGTAGCCGCCGTAGGGCGTGTTGAGTTGGGGGTTGTACCCGTTGTAGATGCCGGGGCCGAAGGCGCGGGGGTCTTGGCCGCACTGGAAATTGTAAGAACTCTGCTGGCCGTACAAGTTGTAGCCCCCAGCCATGCCGTTACCGTTGTACCAAATCGGGGCGGACGAGGACGGGTACCCGTAGCACCGAAGTTGTGGCTGGTTTTGGAAGCACATCAACGCGTTTTGGTCGTTACAGAACTGGAGCGCGCTGTCGTACAGCGCGGCAATCATGGCGTCACGCACGCGGTTGCCTTCACTGGTTTTCGTCGTCGAAATCGTGTGGGCGTTGATTTCCTTATTCGTCGATTCGGAGAATGGCTTCAATTCTGCTTGGACTTGCGTGTTGAGGCTGCTCGTCGACGTACAGAAATCGTAAGAACAAGTAGTGTCGCTCGCGGTGTTCACGTTGCCGACGACGTCGAACGACCCCAAGGCTTCCAAGCCTGTAGGAAGCGTTCTGGGTTTAACGGTCGGGACGGGAACGTAAGAGGTATCGTCTAGTTTGAACGCGTCCTTTTCCGACGTGAGGGTGTAGTACTTTTCTCCGTTTTTCGCAAAGCTTCCTTGAGGAGTTGCAGCATTGGTGTAGGTTGGTTGGTTGGCGGGGAAGGGCACGTTGAGGGACGCGACGAGCGGTTCAGCTACCGACGACCCCGACGCGTAAATTGTGTCGCCGCGCGGCGCCGTAATGAACGCGTAAGTGGAGGAGGCGCTGGGTTCGACTTTGACGTTCACTAAGATGGGGGTAGAGGTTTTGGAGCCGGCTTGGCCAATCGTGAAACTCAGCGGGGTAGTTGGAACCGTGAGGACGGTTTCGCGTTTGTTGGTGAAGGTGTAGGTCGCGCAATTCGTATTGGTCGGGTCGAAACTCACTTTGAAGGTTTTGAGTTGACCGTTCGGTATTTTGACGCCGATTCCGCTCAGCGTGGAGCCCCCGCCTTTGTTGAAGAGTTTGAAGGCGTTCGTGATGAGGAGGTTGGACGCGAACGACTTGCCGCCCGAATCCGTGATGTCTTGAATCTTAAAGCAATTCTCTACCCCCTGCTCCGGTTTGTAGAGGGGTTGGCACCCGTCGGGTTTGTTGCACTTGATGGTGAGGGCGAACGCACTCGTGGGGACGAGGGGGTTAATGACGAGGTTCACGGGTGAACCCTCGACGCCCACGTCGGCGCCAATCGTGACCGTCACGCCGCCCGTGGAAGCGGTGACGGGTGGCGCGTTCAAGCTTGAACCAAAAGCGGAGAGCAGGTAGTACGTAAAGAATTGGTCCGAAAAGTATTGCGTGTAGCGGTTGTAGAGTAAGTCTTCGCAGTTGCAAATTCCCGTGCTGCACCGCCCTTGCGTGCAGGTGCCTTCCCAGTCGCGGCACGTGGATTGTTCGAGTTGCGTGGACGCGTTATACGTTTTCTGGCAACCGATGTGCACGCAGTCACCCGTCGAAGCGTACGGCCCGCAATCCTGATCTTGCTGGCAGAGGTGGATGCCGGGAGCCAAGGGTTGAGGCGGAGCGGTTACGGGCGTGAGGCACTTGCCGTTGGCGCAGTACAAGCCGGGCGCGCAAGGCGTCACGGCGGGCGCCGGCGTCGCGTGGCCGAGGCAGGGGTCGGCGAAGTACTCGACGGGCGTGTACCGTCCATTCAGGCAGCGCGCGTACAAGTATGAAAAGCCGTCCGGGCAGTACGCTCTCGCGTCCGTCGTGCACGCTTGCGACACGTCCGGGGGCTGCGTGTTCACGGGAACGCAGCACGCTTGGTTGGCGCCGCCGCACGGGCCGGGCGCGCCGGGAACCGGTGGAGCGAACTGCTTGCACTCCAACGTGACGGGGTAGGAGGCGGAGGCTTCGCCGCTGCCGCCGGGGAGGGTTGAAGAGAACTCGATGGTACAGAGGGATTGAGTGTAATCGCGCGCCTTGACGTTCACGTACAGCGACTTGGGCTTGTTCGGGTTCTGCGTGGCGGGAATGCTGAACGTGCACACGCCGCCTTCCTGCGTGCACGCGACGCTGCTTCCGGAGAGGGTGAGGCAGTTGGCGGGCTGCACGACGGCTTTCACGTTCACTTGCACGTTTTGCAGGTTGGAGACTTGGACGCGTTTGGAGGCGCCGACGCACTCTTGCCCACTCATCGAGAGGCCCGTGGCAGTGTCGGGGTTGAAGTCGAGGAAGTTGTCGCCCGTGACGGCGGCGAGCGCGGTCGCGTCGCGAAAACCGTCGCGCTTCGCTTTCACGATGAGGCTGCCCGTGAAGACGGGTTGCACCGCTTTGAAGAGGTAGGCGCCGTTGAGTCCCGTGTTCTCGCCGCCG
>JBBILJ010000081.1:0-3341 GCA_037444945.1 Microcaldota archaeon
ACGCGCGGGCCTCGGATGCTTTTCGCTTTCGCGAGCTTTTTTTTGAGGTCCGCGAGAAAACCGATGGACGCCGTCGCGGCGTACGGGATATTGTGGGCAGCCGCAATGTCGACAAGGTACTTCTTCTCCTCGCTCTTGCCGTGAATCACGCTCCCCATCGGGGACGTCGTCGTCGCGGCGTGGAGGGGAGTGGCGCTGGAGCGCTGGGTGCCCGTGTTCGCGTACGCCTCGTTGTTGTAGCAAATCACGAGGACGTCCTCGCCGCGTTCAAGCATGCCGCTCAGGGCGCCGAAGGAGATGTCGTAGAGGGAACCGTCGCCGCCGTACACGACGACGGTTGTGTGGTCGTTGCCTTTCGCGCGCAGGGCGCGCACGACGCCAGTCGCGACGGAGGGCGGGTTGTCGAAGAGGGAGTGAAAATACGGCACGCGCCACGCCGAGTTCGGGTACGAGCTGGACGTGATTTCCATGCAGCCCGTCGCGTTCACGACCACCATGTCGGGGCCGAGGGCGTCCGCCATTGTGATGTTGAGGATCGAGGGCCCGCAGCCGGGGCAGCCCGCGTGCCCGGGAGCGAAGTTGTGGACGAGCGTGCTTTTCGTCATTCTAAATCCATTCCTTGATTGGTGCAGCCGCGTTTTTGGTTTTGAGGCGTTCGTAGACGGAGCGGACTTCCTTGCGGCCGACTTCGCGCCCGCCTAGGCCGCCCACGAAACTCGAAACCTTGGTGTCTGTGCCGAGGAGGGCTTCCACGATTTCGACATAAAGTGGCGGCGTGCCGCCCAGCGAGAGGGCTTTCTCCATGACGGCGACGGTTTTGCCGGCGAGCGCCTTGCGGATGTCTTCAGCGGGGAAGGGACGGTACACGCGCACGTTAAGCACGCCGACGCTTTCACCCGCCTCGCGTAACTCTTCAATCGCGGTCATAGCGTTCGTCATCATGGCGCCCTCACCCACAATGACGAAGTCCGAGTCTTCGGCGTGGAAGGATTCGAGGGCGGTGTACTCGCGGCCGAAGAGTTTTTTGAAGTCTTTGCCGGCCGCTTCAAAGGCGGAAAGGGCTTTGGGCAGATCGTCGGCGAGGTCGCGGCGGAACGCTTCGTAGTAGGGCGGCGTCGTGTACGCGCCCAGCGTGACGGGCTTGAGTGGGTCGAGCACGACGTCGGGCTTGTAAGGGGGGAGGAATTGATTGATTTCGTCGGCGGTGCGTACGTCGAGTTGCTCGACGCAGTGCGTGAGGTAGAAGGCCTCAAAACTCACCATTGCCGGGACGCGGATGGATTCAGCGACGCGAAACGCGATCGGGATGAGGTCAACGGCTTCTTGGTTGCTGCGCGCGTAGAATTGCAGCCAACCCGTGTCGCGTTGCGCGAATGTGTCTTGCGCATCGCTCCAAATCGAGAGCGGCGCACTCACGGCGCGATTGCCTACCGCCATCACGATGGGGAGGCGGTTGCCGGACGCGTTGTGAAGCACTTCGTGCATCAGAAGCAAGCCCTGCGAGCTGGTGGCCGTAAAAGTCCGCGCGCCGGTCGCGCTGGCGCCGACGAGAATAGAGATGGCGGAAAACTCGGATTCGGCCGTCACGAAGGTCTTGAGGACGCCGTCCGCGTGCTTTTCGGCGAGTAGTTCTACGATGCGGGTCGCGGGCGTGATGGGGTATGCCGCCACGACGTCGGGGGAGCACGCGAGGGCGGACTCGCCGACTGCTTCGTTGCCTTCAATGGTTCGAACCGTCATTTGAGCGTCACTTGTCTTCTTGCTGCATCGCGATGCATTTGACGGGGCACACGCCGGCGCACAGCGCGCAACCCTTGCAGTAATCGTAATCAATGTCGGGTACTTCGCCCGGCTTGCCCATGATTCCTTCGGGGCAGTAATACATGCAGATTGCGCACTTGATGCAGCGTTTTTCGTCCACGATGGGGCGCTGGGAGCGCCACTCGCCCGTTTTCACTGCAATCGAGGTGCCGGGTTGTGCAAGAGGGAGCTTCATTTTGGTGTTCGCCGAATTTTATTCGCTGGGGGTTGCCTCGTAGCACGCCGCGATGGCGGCGTAGTTTTTTTCCGCCATTTCGGGCGGAAAGTGCTGCTTTAAGGCGTCGTGGAGAGAGTCGAGGGTGACGAGGTGGGTGCGCTTGGCGAGCGCGCCGAGAAGAATCGTGTTCACAATCGGTTTGCCGAAGTGCTTGACGGCTAGAGCAGTGCCGTCCACGGCGAGGATATTCTTGATTTTCAGGCCCAGTTGCGAGACGGGGCGCTCGGTGTTCACGATGAGCAGTCCGCCGTCCTTCAGCCCGAGTTCGACTTTCGCGCTTTCAATCACGGTGCGGTCGGTCACGACGACGATGTCGGGCTCATAAATCTGCTCGTACAAGTGAATGGGTTTGTCGTTGACTCGGCAGAAGGAGGCGAGCGGTGGTCCGCGTTTCTCGCTGCCAAAGAACGGGAACGCTTTCGAGTACTTTCCTTCGCGTCCGGCCGCGACGGCGAGGAGCACGGCTGCCGTTACGATGCCTTGCCCTGCTCGGCCGTGAAAACGTACTTCCGTTAGGACCATAAATGAACTCACTAAAAATAGCACTCAACGGTTTTAAACGAATCCCTCAACGACGCGCGACGAAGAAAATTTTTAGAGGGGTTCGAATTCGCCGATCTTCTTGTTTTTGCGTACTGCGTTCCATGAAAAATAGCGCCCATTCATCGCGACGTAAACCCCCGAGGGGAGGGTTTGCGCGAACGCGAGCGCGCTGCCGAGGTTGAATAACCCGTCCGAGCTGCCGAATTTGTAGGGAATCATGGCTCCCGTGAGCACGATGGTTTTGTCCTTAATTTCAGCGGCGAGCAGCGCGGCCGTTTCCACTATCGTGTCCGTGCCGTGCGTGATGACAATGCGCTTCTCGTGCACTTTCTTGCAGTTGTCCGCAATAATTCGCAGGTCCGCTTCCGTCATCTCTAAACTATCCACCATCATCAAGGTGCGCACCTGCACGTCCACGCGGCAACGCCCTAGTTTGAGCATGTCCGCGACATGAGAGTCCTTGAAGAATAACTGACCGTTGAGCTCGTTGTACTCCTTGTCGAACGTGCCGCCCGTCACGAACAAGCGCACGGCTTCGCCATCACTCATAAAAAAATTCACCTGAAGACACAAAAAAACGCCGAAACCCGCATCACGCGGCACGAATTCTACCGATTCTGCGCGACGGTGTGGAGCTTTCGAAAAGACACCACCCGCCAACTCGCCCACGCCCTCGCCCAAAACTACCAAGGCCGATTTGAGTACACAAGAGAATACGCGATTATTCCCCAAGTCTAGGAGAAACCCTAAGTCCAATATA
>JBBILJ010000081.1:3351-4359 GCA_037444945.1 Microcaldota archaeon
CCAGGAATCATTGGTACAATCAAGTAAATGAAGTTCACGAGGTCACGTAGGTACTGAACACCTTGAAAAAGCCCGGAAACAAAATCCAGAAGCCCCTTCACTGGCGCCAAAAAAGGAATACCGAGCAGCCAAGCAAAAAACATGTCGGAAAGTACTCCGCCCACTAGTACAAGAATGAGGGTAATGACTAACTTCGTATTTATTTCCGCGATAGATATTGGCCAGTCAGTCACTTTTTTTCAACTCGCAAGTTAGAGGTTTTTGTTTTCTTCTTTGTCGCGGATTCGGTCGTATTCTTTGAGGAGGGCGGTGTAGATGGGAGTTTGGATGTTGTGTTCTTGGAGTTTTTCGAGGCTGCGGAGGAAGTAGCTGAGCCATTCCGAGTTTTGTTCGGATTGCGCGATGGCTTCTTCTCGAATGACGCGCCAATCCAGGCCTTTCGGGATGAGGAGTTCCATGTCTTCGTAGTCGCGTTCGCGGCCCCGGCTCGCGAAGCCTTTGAAGAGGAAAATGTCTTCCGCAGACATGAGGTAGACATTGAGGTTTCCAAAGGCGTTTTCGCGATAGGGTTCAGCGCGTGCCTTCATGGCGGGCGATATGGAGAGAATTCGGGCGACTTGCTCGATGAAAATATCAAAATGCAAGCCTTCCAGGTTTTCGAGTTGGTCGCGCGCGTTGAGTTGCGCGTGCTCGGTGGAAACAAGGAATGTGCGGTTGAAGCCTGATGCTTTGAGGGCCGCGACGAATCGCGTGTAGTCTTCCGGGTTCTCCACGATAACGTCCACGTCAAAGGTGGCTTCTTTGAGGTTGCGCAGGGAGAGCGCGCATCCGCCGATGAGGTAGAGCCGTAGGGGCGCGGCGAGGTGTTTGCCGATTTGGGTGAGTTCGAGTTCGATGTAGGCGCGGTCGAAGCGCTTTTTAGTCATTGTTCACGCCTCGGAGTTCGAGGTCTTGTAAGAGGGAGTAGACGAGAGCCGCGGGCGAGCGGCCTTGGATGCGCGCTTTTTC
>JBBILJ010000082.1:0-4330 GCA_037444945.1 Microcaldota archaeon
CTCGAACGTTCGCGCCGCCCGCCAGCAATGCTTGAATGACTGGCTTGGCTCGGGTTTCGCGCACATCATCCGTTCCCGCCTTGAAAGCCAGTCCAAGGACTGCGATCGTTTTTCCGCGGAATGTGCCGAGCCGATCGCGGGCGCGTTCCACGAGGCGGCCGGGTTGGAGGCGGTTGACGGCAATCGTAGCATCCATCATTCTTGACGGGACCCGAAGCCGCCTGAAGAGTGAACGGAGGGCTGCGACGTCCTTGGGAAAGCACGACCCGCCAAACCCAATGCCTGCGTTAAGAAATGAAGGGGAGATCCGGACGTCGCGCCCCATGCCTTCGGCAACGGCGTAGGTGTCGATGCCGAGGCGCTTGCAGGCGTTCCCGATTTCATTGATGAATGAGATTTTCGCGGCTAGGAATGCGTTGCTGGCGTACTTGACCATTTCGGCGGTTCGGACGCTTGTTGCGAAAACGAGGCGTTCCGGGAACTTGGCGTAAATCCGCCGCACAGCTGTTCGAGACCGCTTGTCGTCAGCGCCAATGACGATACGGTCAGGCTTGAGGAAGTCGTTGAGTGCGACGCCTTCACGAAGGAACTCGGGGTTCATGGCGACACCAAATCCCGTTCCCCTCTTCCGTCCGCTTTCCCTCTCGATGATGCGGGCAACCTCGTCGGTCGTTCCGGGAACGACGGTACTCTTGACGACAACCGTTACGAAGGGCGTGGTTGTGCGCGGAGCGGTGCGCAGCGCGCGGCCGATGCTACGCGCCGCGTCGCGCACGTAGCTGGTGTCAATCGAGCAGTCGGCGCGCGACGGCGTCCCGACCGCGATGAAGATTGCGTCCACGCGTCGCGCGGCGAGGAGGCGGCCGAGCGCTCCCGTTTCGAACGCTTTAAGCCTTTTGGGTACGATGCGGTACAGCAGGGCTTGCAGGCCCTTCTCGAAAATAGGGGCTTTGCGGAGGTTGATGGCGCGCACTTTTTCCGCGTCGATGTCCACGATGCTTATTTGATGCCCCAATTGGGCTAGGCACGCGCCGCTAACCAGACCGACGTAACCCCCTCCAATGAAGATAAGGTTCATGGCGATTGCTCTTTCGGGTGTTCGCTGAGTTCAGAGTTGCCGAAGGCGAACCGCCTTCTCCGTTTTCGCGCTTTTGAGGCACGCGTCGATGACGCGCACTGCGTCCGCCCCGATCTGCCCGTTAGCGCGGTTTTCGTGCGGGGGCACTGCGCCGGTCGATAGAGCTATGAAGTGGCGCAGTTCCTCTTCGAGCGGCTCTTTTCGTTCGAATGCGATCCGGCGTTCTGGTTCGTTTGTTACCTTCCACGGCTGTCCGGGAGCGAGGCGGGTAAGTGAGGATTCGAAAAGCGCAACGGAGTCCAGCGTCAAGAAGTCAATCTTAACCGTCCCCTTTTTCGCCACTAGGACGAAATCCCGTGCCTTGCCCCAGGCGGGCTGAACCCACGACTCGTTTGCGTAACCTTTGACGCCGTTGGCGTAATGGCAGCACGCGGTGGCGTGTTCCTCAATGTTCGTCTCTGGCTGTAGGTGACGCGTGACGCTCGCGAACACGGTCGTCGGGAATCGCTGCCCGAAGAGGAACGCAAAGAGGTCGATGTCGTGAATCGCCAGGGCGTGCAGGACACCCATGTCGCTGCGCGGCGCGTTGAAGACGAACCGGTTCGCGACTGCGTAGTACGGCCTTCCCAGCGGGCCGTCAGCGCCCGCTTCCAGCATTTCCTTGAGCTTTAGGATACCGGGGTGGAATCGAAACTCGTGCCCGACGACGAGGGTTCGGCTGCAGGTTTTTGCGGCGTCGGCGAGGCGTTGCGCCTGCGGGGCGTTTAATCCGCTGGGTTTTTCGACGAGGACGTCTAATCCCTTTTTCAGGGCTCGAATGCCCAGGGGTGTGTGTGTCGCGCTGGGGGTAGAAATCGTGACTGCGTCGCAATTGGCTTTGTCGAGCAACCAACGCAGCGAACGGGCCCGGGTCTGGCTTGCGGACGCGATCCTGAGGGCTTGTTCGGCGTTCGTGTCGTGAATTCCGACGAGTTCACACTCTCCCTTGTTGGTGAGAGCAGCGAGGGTTTTCGCATGGTTTTGTCCCCACTTCCCGACGCCTATGACTCCAACGCGAAGCAGGTTCATGGCTGTTTACGCCTTCCGTGTTTTTTGTTGTGTCCGCGCTAGAGTTTTTGGAAGAACTCGTGGATGGCCTCGCTGACGCGCTTTTGTTCTTCAGCCGTGAGGGCGGGGTGCATGGGGAGCGAAAGCACTTGTGCAGCGGCGCGCTCTGTGACCGGAAGCGACAAATCACTCGAGACGAAGCGCCGCATGGCAGGCTGTTGGTGGACGGCGAGGGGGTAGTGGATGCCGGTTTCAATGCCCTTTGTTTTGAGGTAGGCAGCCAGCGCATCCCGTTGCGGCGGTCGCACGACGTAGAGGTGATAGACCGGCTTTGGGGCGCCGCGAAGTTTCTCCGCTTGGGTAGGGGCGAGGGGTCGGATGAGTTGGTCACGGGGGATGTCAGATAAGAGCGCGTCGTATCGTTCGGCGGCTTTGCGCCGCTTGGCGGTAAACTCCGCAACATGCTTGAGCTGTACCCGGCCGAGGCTGGCATGAACTTCTGAAAGCCGATAGTTCCACCCGATGAGGTCGTGTCGGTATTTTTCCGTCGGCTTGCGGCCTGCGTCACGCAGCATCGAAACTTTTTCGGCCAGCGCCGAGTCATCCGTAACAACCATGCCGCCATCTCCGCAAACCGTCAAGTTCTTGGAGGGGAAGAAGGAAAACGCGGCAATGGTGCCGAGCGTTCCTGCGCGTTTGCCGGCGAATTCAGCCGCGTGGCCTTGGCAGGAGTCTTCCACGATCGGGATCCCCCGTTTCTTGGAGATCGCGGAGAGGGTCTCCATGTCAGCCGGGTGTCCGTAGAGGTGGACGGCGACGATGGCCTTCGTTTTCGGAGTGATTTTGCGTTCCACGTCGACGGGGTCGATGCAATACGTTTCTTCGTCGATGTCTGCAAACACGGGGGTCGCGCCCAGGAGGACGGCGGGGGAAGCCGTGGCGATGAAGGTGTGCGAAGGAACGATGACCTCGTCTCCCGCCTTCACGCCAAGCGCTGCGAGGCAGAGGTGGACGGCCGCGGTTCCGGATGAGACGGCAAGCGCGTGCTTAGCCTCGCAGAAGGCGGCGAATTCCTTTTCGAATTCGGCTCCCTGTTCGCCCTTGATATAGCGTTTGGAGTCCAAGACGGCGTTCAGCGCGGCGCGCATCTCGTCATCCACGTACATTTTGATGAGCTGAACTTTTTCGAATTCGGCAGAAGTTGTACTAGTCATGTGGCTGACGCCTCATTTTTAGCGAGCTTGAAGGAGTTGACTCGACAGGCTCGCGGACTGCCCCGAATCCAGCGCGTTTGGTTTGATAATTGTAAAAGTTAACTTAATGAACGTATAAATACATTACCTCTTCGGTGCCTATCGCGCCGACGCAAGGTCATTCGCCTCAGCGTTTGCGGACGGGCGCACCGAGGTGTGGGTTTGATCTCTATGGTTGTTTCTGAATCCCCCTTTTGGGGTGGTCAACCGTCCGCTGACAAGTCGCTCGTGAAGTTGGGGGCAACCGAGGCGAAGCGCCTCGTCATTGGTGATGGCGCCACCATTCGCTCCCACAGCGTCATCTATGCGGGCAATACCATCGGGAAGAATTTTCAGTGCGGTCACGGCGCGATGATCCGCGAAAATAACGCTATTGGAGACAATGTCAGCGTCGGAACGCACTCCATCATCGAGCGTGAAAGCGTCATCGGCGACAATGTTCGGATTCATTCGCGTTGCTTTATCCCTGAGTTTATCACGATTTGCGCTCGCGCCTGGATTGGGCCGGGCGTCACGATAACGAATACCAAACACCCTCGCAATCCGTTGTGGGAGCAGACTGCAAAGGGCACGGTCATCGGCGAAAACGCCATCATCGGCGCCAACGTCACGCTGCTGCCCAATGTTAAGATTGGCAAGAATGCTTTCATTGGCGCCGGCAGCGTGGTTTCACGAAACATTGAGGATGGCGATGTCGCTTACGGCGTTCCTGCCCGTCCGCGCGGGAAGCGGGATGAAATGAAGTCGGACAACCCCGCATTTGCGAAGGCGTACGAATGGGAGCGGCCCGACATTGCCGCCCGGTATACCAAACAGTAGCTCTGACGGGCCGCCCGCGGCTCTTTGTGCGTGAACTTGATGGCGAAAACAACTCGCGTGCTTGCCGTGTTCGCAGGAGACGCGCTTGAAACGTTGGCTGCCAAGGGCGAACTCAAGGAACGCTACTACAATC
>JBBILJ010000083.1:0-4223 GCA_037444945.1 Microcaldota archaeon
ACGCCTTCCATTTTTTGAACCCCCCTCTTCAAAAAGGTGATTTGTAGTGCCTAGTCCAAGTCGTCGAGAGTTCGAGCAAAACTGCGCTAAAGAAGGCGGCCGCGTCGTCGAAGAAGACGGCAAACTGGCTTGCGTCATCCCCCTACAAAACCGGGACCCCGAGAAAGCCTTTGGGGACGTGGAAAAAACTTGCAGCAAAATGGGTGGACAGCCAACCGTCCAGCAAGAATCCTCAAAAACTTTCGGGGTTTGCGTGATTCCCGTTTCCCAGTTAAGCAAGGACTTGGCTGAGGAAGGATCGCGACGCCGATAAAAAAGCCTCGTCGTCTAGTCGGTTCAAATCTTGTTCGAGGCTACTATTGCCTCGTTGGAAAGGGAGTGTTTTTTGATTTGGCGAACGTCATAATGGATGAGACGAACGCGCGCCTCATCGCCTACTTGTTTGGGACGCCTCAACCAAAAACCGTTTTCGCTATCGCTAAAGATTTAGGTTTGGGGTCTAACCGGGTTCGCTACAAAATCAAGCTTTTTCAGCAAAACAAGATTGTTTCTCGCGCTAAACTCCCCGGTCAGAGGAGCGCGTACTACATTCGGCACCCGACGCGGCCTCTGTACTCGTATAATGGGACGGGTTTGGCGTACTTTAAGGGTAAAGGTATGGATAAAGGCATCACGATTCTTTACCCGCGCCGCAATGACGGTGAAGGTATTTCTTTGGAGAAGGGAAAGGAAGCGTGGAAAAAAATGCGGGACGATTTTTTGAACAAGACGCTCTCCAACATTCTTGACGCCTTCGACATCAAGGAATTGCACGCGACAAACAAAGAAATCTCGTGGAAAACAAGTCGCGCGTAAAAAAATTTAGCGAAACAGTTTTATAAGCCGCCCCACTCGTTTCTTCATGCGCGCGCAAGTCTCCATTCCCGAACCACTACTCTACCTTATTCTTTTCGTCGCCGCCCTTCTCGCCGTAGTCGCCGTACTCGGACTCCAAGCGCCGTTGAAGGCAACCCTAGCCAGCGTTGCCCCCATTACTCCTGCTGGGGGATTCACGACCCTCGCCGTCTCCCAAGTCTCCGTCAACAACCAAAACAAGTTGCTCTTGACGGCGGCGGTCACGAATGGAGGGCAAAGCGCGTCAATCGTGCTAAACAACCAAGTCCTCAACCTTACAGGTGCAAGCGTCGGCGCACCCGCAACGCTCGAAATGAGTATTGTGAACCAGTCATGCAACTTCAACATCGCTGAAACAAACGGAGGCGCGGGGTATACCGAATATCCAGTAACCCAAATTTGTACTGGTTCTTGGTTTCCTTCTGGTTACAACTGTTGGGGTGGCGGGCTTGACTGTGGCGAACGGGGAACCCCCTATACGTGTATAAGTTACGGCATCGTCTCCACTAAAATTGCTCACATCGACCCGAACCCGACGGTTGGCTACGACGTCCTCGTCAAACTCACGAAGCAGGACGGCACCGTAATTTCTACTCACATTACGCCCCAAACGTCGTCCGCGAGCCTTGGTTCTTACGGCACGGTTCAATGGGCAGGTAACTTGCTTGGAAACCAGTACTGCGGCACACCAAGCGTCGCGTTCTACAAAGGAGTAAGCGAGTTATCTTGGCATCCAACTACTGCTTACGCTGCGGACGCGTACATTGCGGCTGCTACTTCATGTGGTAGCACCATTTCCTCGCATTACGCTTGCTCTGCACCAGTTAGTAGTGCCGCAAGTACGCTGGGATATTCAACAAATCCGAGTCTTTACAACGCGACGTATCAGACTTATCCGAACGTCCCCATTGTTGTTCCAATCGTGAATCTACAACTCGATGGTAGCTTGTTAAACATTCATGTGCCTGCGGGGGTTCCACACATTGTTTCCGTGAATGCTCCAGTTGCGTATCAGAATCAGCCGTTCCAATTCCAAACCTGCGTTTCAAACACGGCTGAGAACGACAGTTTCTACTACTCCTTAACGTGCGGGACGCCCGTTACGCTCACGAACAACATTTTAAGTGCCGCGAACGGTTCAACCGCGTGCGCTAATTTGACTGCGGCAGGCATGGCGTCCTCACAAATCTGCACTTTAGAGGCGCACAGCGTTGGCACCCCTGCAAACAGAGACACGATTCAAGTCAACGTCACTATCCTGAAACCCGTTTGTCCAGCCGTGTGCTGCCCCGCAAGTAACCCGAACTACCAACCCAAACCTTGCGCGAGCCAAACGCTTCCTGGAACCAACGCAGCAAACCAGAGTTACACCGCCGTCACGAGTTATGTGTGCAGCGATGTAAACATTTGCGACCACCCGACAACGGTTTACTGCGCGGCAGGCGGCACTTGTTACACGACGCCTGACTTGGCTGGAGCACCAACTTCGACTCCCACGCCAACACCCGTGCCGACTGTGGCTCCGCCGGGCGTAACCCCGATCCCCACACCCGCGCCGACGGCGACGCCCGTCATTAGCGGCGGCGGTGGAGGCGTCCCCGGACCGACGGTGGGGCCGAGCTTGCCCACCGTAACCCCAACACCAGAAGCCACCGCGGCACCCACGCCAACCCCGACCGTGGTGCCGAGCGCACCGTTAAGCACCGCCAACCTCGCCGGCTACGTCCTCGTCGCGTTCGCCCTCGCCGCGGGAGCGTGGATTTTACTTTCTACACGCAAAAAAGGTTAAATACTCCTAATCCCTCTCTTTTTTTTAATGAAGTTGAAGAAATGCTGTCAAACAACCGTAAAATCCTACGCTCGAAGCTCATACACTCACCCCTCCAACAAGTTACGGGAGCGAGACTTCGTCTACTGCAACCGATGCGACTACCACGTTCCCGTCGAAATCATTTTAAATCAGCGAGTCATGCTAGCGGCCGAGAAAGAGCGCCCCCCGTAAAAAGGGTGAGCCAACTCTCTTCTCGCTCTTTGGGTTCCGGGCGGGGTTTAAACCCCGAGGAGGAATCATCCTTAATGGAGACCCTTCCCCCCGCCCACCCAAAGACTCAAAACTCTCCTCTTTAATGGTTGACTTAACGCTCTACACCTTACCGGGTTGCGGTTACTGCCCCGACGCCGTCAAGCGCGTCGTAGAGTACTGCAAGAAAAAAGAACTCTCTTGCGAAATCAAGAAGTTAACGAGCGAAGACTCCCTCAAACTCGGCATCCTAGCGGCGCCAACCGTCTTAACGAACGGTAAGCGCTTCACGGGCCTTGAAGAAATCGAGCGCGCCCTCAAATGAAGAAACCAAGTTCTACCGCGATCGGGGCTGCTCGAGAAGACGAGCGCGTTCACGCGTACGAAGCCATTGGGGGCTTAGCGTGGGCGGTGCCGCGCGCGAGAATGTTTTTCGCCCCCAAGCACCGAACGCAAGACATTTTTGGTTACTGGGATTTAATCGTTATTTTTCCCGGCAAACCGTGGAAGCCCGTCCTCGAACAAGTTTGCGGCATCGAACTCAAAAAATCGAGGCTAAAAAAATTCTCGGCGTGGGTGAATAAAACCGGGATTAGCGAGTGGTTTACGTGCCGCTTGGCTTTGAAAAAAAAGAACGGGTCTTGGGAAGTCGTCGAGTTAAACCGCCAAAACTAAAATTGCGCCGATAGCGGCGCGGAGAACGCGCGGCACTTGGTACCACCACGCTTGCTTTTGGAATACGGTGATGGAGTAGACTCCGTCGAGAATCAAGTACGCGCCGAACACTACGAGCAACAAACTCATTGAACGCTTTTTGAAGGATTGACTGGTTTTTAGTTTTAGCGGTAAAAAAATTAGCGAAACGAATTTATAAGGCGCTTTGCTCGTTTTTCTATGCGCGCGCAAGCCTCCATTCCCGAACCCCTACTCTACATTATTCTTTTCGCCGCCGCCCTCCTCGCCGTCGTCGCCGTACTCGGACTTCAAGCGCCGTTGAAAGCAACTCTCGCCAGCGTCGCCCCCGTCACTCCCGCCGGGGGTTTCACGACCCTCGCTGTCTCCAACCCCTCCATCAACGGCCAAAACAAGCTGCTTTTAACAGCTGCTGTTACGGGTGGCGCGCAGTCGGCGTCCGTGCTTCTTAACAATCAAGTCCTCAACCTTACAGGCGTGAGCGTCGGCTCTCCAGCCACGCTCGAAATCAGCATCGTGAATCAGTCCTGCAACTTCAACATCGACGAAGCACACAGCGCAGGATATGGGACTTATGGAGGCATGGGAACAATTTGTGGAAGCGCATATCTCCCTC
>JBBILJ010000084.1:0-4104 GCA_037444945.1 Microcaldota archaeon
AATGACCTCCTCCCCCGGCTAAAGCCGGGGGTTTCCTTAGTAGGCGGCTAGCGTTTGCTGGCCGGGATCGTTCTTGAGTGAGCGGAGGTAGGCGCGCGTTGCGCGCAGGTCGGTTGGGCCGACGGTGCGCGCGTAGTAGCCGCGCGCCCAAAACGCTCCCTTGGGGTAGCGCAGGTGGTAGCGCGGCTCGTGCTCGAAAAGCGCGTGAGCGCTGGCTCCCTTGAGCCAGCGCGCGACTTCGTCGGCGCTGGCCGTGTGCGGCGCGGCCACGACAACGTGAACGTGCTCCGTCATCACGCTCACCTCGAGCAACTCTAAGCCGTGCCGCTGCGCCGCACTCGAAAGCGCTTGCGCACACGCGTCGCGTAACGCTTGCTTCGCAAGCGTTTTATAGCGGTACTTCGTGCCCCACGTGACGAACCAAGCGGCTTCCCCGCGCGAATGCGCGGCGCTCCGCGCAAAGCTCTCGCTAAACACAGCCTCTCGCCTCCGGGCCCCGCCGAGCATCACGACGGGCCCAGAGGCCTCACGCTAAGCAAAAGAAAAAACGAGCCGATTCACCCCACGGCTACCAAAAACCGGGGGTTCTCTCGGCCATCAAAAAGAGTATCCCTCCCCGCGTTCGCGCGCCCCAAACGCTTGCGTTCACCGAAAACAACCCCAAACCGACTCCCGAACTCTTCGAATCGCTCGCAGCGAATTGGAAACAGCAGTGGCGGAGAGGCGGGAGTCGCTTTTTTAGGTCTGAGCAGCGTGGTGGAGAGCGTGAATTTCTTCGGTCACGTCCTCGTCGGGCTGCTCGTAAGTGGTCTTGTTGCTTTAGTCATCAATTTTGCGGCCCCCTACTCGCCCCTCCCTTACGCAGCCCTCGCCCTCACGCCCACCCTGCTCGGCGTCGTTCTCCTCGGCGCCATCCTCCCCGACGCGGACCACCCGCAGACGCGCATCCACCGCCTCCTCCAACTCGGCGTATTGCTTCTCGCCGCTTGGCTCGCCTACAATTACACTCACAACCTCGTCCTCGCAATCTTGGCGGGCTTCGCGGGCGTCGGCTTATTCGTTCTCCTCAAACCGCGGCACCGCGGCATCACGCACACCAAAACCGCCGCCCTCGCGTACGGAATAATCATCGCCCTGCTCGCGCAAAACGCTTTAATCGGAATCGTGGGTGCGGTAGCGTACTACTCCCACCTCCTCGCCGACGGGATGGGTTGAAGCCGCATCAACCCAAAGTTAATAAATACGAAATTCTTATTTTCTTACGTTGAGCCGCATGCGGGACGTTTACATCAGCAAGGTGACGAGCCGCGGGCAGGTCACCCTGCCCCCGGACTGGCGCGACGCGGAAGGCAAGCGCGGCACAGACTACGTCGTCATGCGCCAAGTCGGCAAATCCATCATCGTGAACCGCGTCGAGCAGCGCCTGGACGAAATCACGAGCCTCTTCGAGGCTGAAGCCAAGCGCAAGGGCGTCACGAAACAGGACGTCCTCGACGCGTTGGCGCGCGTCCGCGGGAAGGCAAAAGCGCGCTAAGAGAGGGGAGGCGTTGATGCGTGTTTTCGTGGACGCGAACACCCTCGTTTCAGGCATCGCCTTTCACGGCCTCGAGCACGAAGTCTTCAAGCTCGGAGAGCGCGGCGAAGCCGAACTCACCACATCGGAGGACGTCATTGCGGAAGCAGTCCGCGCGTTGGACGAAAAATTCCCCGCCCACGCCCCCCGCGCGAAAGAATTTTTGAGGCTCGCAAATATTCGAGTCCTTGCCCGCGCCCAGTACGACGCCAAAATCGGAGAGCAGAAGGCGCGGGATGCTTCCGACCGCCACGTCCTCGCCGCGGCACTCGCCTCGCGCAGCGATTTCCTCGTGACGGGCGACCGAGACCTTCTCTCAATCGCAGAGCCGCCGCTACCCATCAAAACCAGCCGCCAACTCCTCGCGGAAATCGGCGCGAAGAAAACCGGCGGACTCAAGCCTTGACGAGGGCGTTCAAGCGCTCGAGGGCTTGCCCGTACTTTTTCTTGGAGAGGCGGCCGACGCGTTTAAGGACGTTTTTTTGCGCGACGGCGTAGAGCTTGTCGAGGCGCACTTGGCTTTCGACGGGGAGTTGGCCGTCGTCGAGGTCGAGCGTGGAGAACGTCACGCCGTACGGCGAGTCTTGAATGTTGGAGGTGACGGCGGCGATGAGGAGGTCTTGGGTGCGCGCATTGTAGTCGTCGCGGGAGAGCACGAGGCCGGGGCGCGGCTTCGCGGCACTCAAGTTGGAGAGCGGGACGGGGAGGAGGACGATTTCGCGCTGCCTAAACACGCTCCCACACCTCGTCCGCCGCATTGTCCCAAAAACGCGTCGAGGATTGCGAGAGCTTGAGGAAACCCGCGAACTCGTCTTCCAGCTCCGACTCCAAGCGCCCCGCCTCCTCAATCAACAACTTGCCTCCCTTCGCGGCCACCAGCAGCTTTTGCCCGGGCTTGAGGCGCAAGCGCTCGCGCAAAAACGCGGGAATCACGATTTGGCCCTTCGAGCTCACCGTCGTGAACGCCACATCCACCATAAAAATCGAAAAAGTAAGACGCGGCTTACTTTAAATAATTTTGGTTGCCCGACCGTCAACCCCGCGTCGAACACGACAAACCCCCCTCACCCAAAACACCCCCACCGGAATCGCCGCACTAACGGCATACTACTCGCACCTCGCGGCAGACGGGAAAACATGAAGCAACCAAACATAGGTTTTAATATAAGTTTGGTTGATTGTATTTATGAAGATTCCGCTGCTTCACCGCCTCAAAAAACAACTCCAAGCCGAGGTCGCCCGCCTGCAGGACGAAGTCGTCGAAGCGCTTTACGGCGCGGACGCAAAACTCGTCCTGCACGGCGGCACCGCGATTTGGCGTTGCTACGGCGGCAACCGGTTCTCCGAAGACTTGGACTTTTACGCGAGCCGCGCCACACCCCTCGAAGCGGGTCTGCGCGAACTCATGGAGCGCCGCGGCTTAAGCCTCCTTAAACTCAAGAAGACCGAGAACCTTTTTTTCGCCAAGATTTCGGACGGACGCGTCGAGGTGCGCGTCGAAATCAATTTCGCTCGACGCGTCCACCCCGTCGTGGCGCGCTACGAACGCGCGGACGGCTCTTTTCTTGACGTTCTCACGCTCTCCCCCGAAGACTTCCTCCTCGAAAAAAGCGAGGCGTACGCGCAGCGCGGCTTCGTTCGCGACCTCTACGACGCGTACCACCTCTCCTCCTTCGCGAAACCGGACGCGCACTTTCGCG
The DNA here is from genome assembly GCA_037444945.1 of Microcaldota archaeon. Classification (GTDB taxonomy): domain Archaea; phylum Micrarchaeota; class Micrarchaeia; order Norongarragalinales; family JBBILJ01; genus JBBILJ01. The sequence continues at coordinate 3,274 of JBBILJ010000084.1, forward strand.
GCAAGGTTCGCGACTTACTCACACAGCGAAAAGAGCCAGTTGACGCGAAAAACTTGAAGGCCATCGTTTACGCGGGAGCGGTTCCCTCCGCGCAGCAAATGCGGGAGGCGCTCGCGAGGTGGTGGACGTGAAGTACGCGCAAAAGGTGCGGGAGCACTTTAAGGACGCGCCCACCTTCACGCTCGCCGACGTGCGCGTCTTCCTCGGCCGAGGCATTAGCGAGGGTTACCTGCACGGCTTAATCCACCACCTCCTCGCGCGGAAGGAACTCAAGCGCGTCACGAAAGGCGTCTACACGTTCCGCGACGACGTCCAAGTCGCGGGTTTCGCGTTCCGGCCCTTCTACTACGGCTTGCAGGACGCGTTGTCGTTGCGCAACGCGTGGGAGCAGGAAACCAACCCCGTCATCCTCACGCCCCGCCGCGTCCGCACCGGCGTCCGCGTCTTCGAGGGCCGCAACTATCTCGTCCGCCACATCGACCGCAAACTCTTCTACGGCTACGACCTCGTCCCGTACGCGGATTTTTGGGTTCCCGTCTCAACCCTCGAGAAAACCCTCATCGATTACGCGTACTTTCACGAAAAACTCGACGAACAAACACTACGCGAAATCCAAAGCCGCCTCAAACCCCGCCTCCTCGAAAACTACCTCCGCCGCCTACCCCCCAAACTCGCCAAAAAAATCAAAAAACAACTCCAACCCGAAAAAAAGCGCTAAACAAAAACCCGCCGCCAACGCTCCACCCAACCCGACTAACAACCCACACGCCCCCCCCACACCCACCGCCCTCCCCCCCGCCAGAATCGCCGCCCTCCTCACGCGAAACCTTG
>JBBILJ010000085.1:0-1156 GCA_037444945.1 Microcaldota archaeon
GGGACGTCAAACTCACTCCTTCGTTTACGTTGCCGGGCGCTGTGATTCAACCGTCGGACGAACTCTTGATTGAAGCGACGTATGGTAGTCGGGATTACGTCTTTCCGGACCGCGAGACGGTGGGGCGCGAGCTCGCCGCATGGGTTTCCAAGCGCTTGAATGCGGGCGGCATTGTGCTCGTCGGCGGGTACTCGCTGGGTAAAGCGCAAGAACTCGTCAAAATCCTCAACGACTTGGCGGGCGTGGAGCCGTTGGTGCACCGCGAAATTCACCGCGTGAATCGCGTCTACGAGAAACACGGCGTTAAACTCCGAGCCGTTTCGGCGGAAAGCGAAGAAGGCCAAGCCTTGATTCGCGGCAAGCACGGGTACGCCGCCGTCCTCCCCCTCAACCTCCTCCAAACTCCTCTGGCGAGTGTGGTCGCGGAAGAAACCGGACGGCGCGTGAGCACCCTTGCCGCCACGGGCTGGGCGCTCCACGGGAGCGTGAATTATGCGGACGCGGCGTTCCCCCTTTCGGATCACGCGGATTACGCTGAGTTGCTACGTGCTGTCGAGCTTTCACAAGCCCGCCGCGTTTACTGCATCTACGGTTTTAGTGAAGAGTTCGCCGCCGACTTGCGAAAGAAAGGCATCGACGCAAAAGCAGTCACGGACTCGTTCAAGCACAACCCGCCCGAACAAGCCACGCAAACCCTCACCGCCTACGCGTAAAAAATCAGGCAACTGCGCGCGGTGGCTTGCGCTAAATGACTGGAAAATTCCTTGGCTTAAACTCGTTTAGAGGTTGCTCTCAATCCAGGCTTTGAGTTGGCTTTTCGGCATGGCGCCGACTTGCTGCGAGACGACTTCCCCTTTCTTGAAGAGCATGAGGGTGGGGATGCTCATGATGCTGAACTCGCCAGCGAGGTCGGGGGCGGTTTCCGTGTCGACCTTGCAGAACTTCACGTTCGGCATTTCGGTCGAGAGCTGCTCGATGAGGGGCGCAATCATCTTGCACGGCCCACACCAGTCAGCGTAGAAATCGACGAGCACGAGTTTGTCGCTTTTGGTGACTTCAGCGTCAAAGTTGCCCTTGTCAAGGTGAACCAGTTTACCCGCCATGAAAAAATCACGCTCCCAGACGAAACGGAAAAACAATTTATTGTAAATCCAAT
>JBBILJ010000085.1:1166-4055 GCA_037444945.1 Microcaldota archaeon
ACGGGGATTTGGATTAAAAAGGTTGCGTGGGATGGGCCCGGCCGGAATCGGACCGGCGATTTCCACTGTGTGAGAGTGGCGTCTTACCATTCGACCACGAGCCCGCAACCACGAGGAGGGTTTTGGGGGTTGGAGGGATAAAAACGGAACGGGAATTCAAGCGCTCGAGCCGCCCTGCGGCGTGTTGCCTTGTCCTTGGGAAGGCGGCTGGGGTCGCGGCGAGGCGTAAGGGTGCGTGAAGGCGGGCCGGCGGAAGGGGCGGCCGCCGAACGCCATTTCGCGATCCCGCGCGCGGTCGTTCTGCTGCTTTTTCTTCTCGTAAATACGCATGTGCTTGCCGCAGGAAGGGCAGTAACCGACTTCGCGGTAAGTGCCTCGCGAGTAGTTCTCGTCAATCACGTCCTTGCGCTCGAGCGGGTTCGCGAACACGAGTTTTTCGATGAAGACGGCTTTGTCGCGGCGCACTTGGCGGCCGCACTTTTCACAGGACAAGAGGCCTTCGCGGCCGCGGCGAGTACTCATAACGGACAGCACCTCTACGCTGGATGGGAAAAGCTAGGCCTTTCAAAACCCGCTTTATTCTTCCAAAAACACTTGACGGCATTATTGAGTGGACGTGGAATATAAACCGTTCCAACCCTCCCGCTTTTGGCAACCCTCTACGTATGGACACATTTTTTTATTTTAGATTTCTGTGTCCATTATGACCACAATTATTAAATACTTATAGATTGTAGTCATATATTATGGCTTTCATTGAGAAACAGCGACACGGCAAGCATGCCTACTACTATCTGGTGAAGAGCGTGCGCCTCTCCCCAGCCAAGGTGCGCAAGGTTCGCGTCTTTCTCGGACGCAGCGTCCCGCCTCACGAGTCACTTCAAGCCTTTTTCTCCGAACTGGAAAGGAAAACGCCCCGCCCTTATGCGCCGGCCTGGCTCTCAATGGAGGTCGTGGAGCGTTTGGAAGACCTCCGCGCGGCCGCTCGGCGCTTTCAAGAACAGGCGCCGCAAACGCGAGCCGAGGCGGAGGACTTTCTCGTCCGTTTCACGTACAATTCGAACGCGATTGAGGGCAACCCGCTTACTCTAAGGCAGACGGCTTTGATTCTCGCGGAGGGAATCGTTCCGCAGGGCGCCAAGGCTGAACACGTCGTCGAAGTGCTTAATGGCAAGGACGCATGGAGCTTTGTCAAGAACCATCGGGGCGCCTTGAACGCGAGTTTTCTCAAGCGCGTGCAGTACGAAGTCACGAAGAACACGTCCTGCCGGCTGCAGGGCGAGTATCGGGACGCTGAAGTGCGCATCTCGGGTTCGGACTGGATGCCTCCCGCGGCTTCCAAAATACCCGGATTAATTGCGACGCTTCTTGGAGAGTGGAAAAAACAGCGGAAAACGCTCCACCCCGTCGAGGCGGCGGGCTGGCTACACAACCAACTCGTTCAAATCCACCCGTTCACGGACGGCAACGGCCGCACCGCCCGCCTCGTTCTCAACCGCGTGCTCGAGCGCGCCGGCTTCCCGCCCGTCATCATCGAAGCGCGCAACAAGGAAGCGTACTACCGCGCGATTGAAAAAGCGGACGCGGCAGACTCGAAACCCTTCGCCGACTTTCTCGCCCGCGAACTCCTCGACCAATACACGACACAAAAAACCACTGAGGCCAAGCCTTAAACCACCCAACCGAACTCTTGACGAACGCGTCTCGCTCGTCTCCCAACGCTCGAAAACCTCGCCCATGTGAACCGCTGAATGCCGCGCCGTTCTTAACGCCGTGAAACTCGTTTGCAAGCCCAACTCGATTTCTGGCAGAAACGCCTCGGCGCTCAACGCGCTGGCGTCGAACGCGCACGCGACGCGGAAGGCGGCTTTACGCTCCGCGAAGGACGCGCGGTGAAAGTCACGCGCGAACACCTCAAACAATTAAGCCAAGAGAACGCGCGAAACCAGATGGACTTCGTCCTCAACATCAGCGCGGCTTCCGCCGCGAACGGAAGCCTCGCGCACGCTCGAATCTTTGGAAAAAGACTCCCCGCTGAAAAACTACTCGAAGTTGCCGACACCGCCTCCCGCAAGGGCTGGCCGAATGCGGCAGCGGCGATTCTGGAGACGGTCGCGAACTTGCAACTCCAAAAAGGCGGAAAGTCAGGCGTGCGCGCGGCTCAGCGGATCGTGGACCGTCTGCGTTCGGACGAGCTCGGCGGGAACGGTCACGCAAAAGCCGCGCTCATCCTCGACCGAATTCTCGAACGGCAAGGCGTGTGGCGCCGCCAAGCGAAATTCGCTAAGTGAGTTTTGCAGCCGGACTATTTTTCACGTTCGGCAACTTTTTTTTCCTCTCCGCGACCGACTTGGCTCTCGCTGGCAACGGTAAAAGCTGGCCGGCGAGGCTTCGCGCTTGTAGGGTTTGGAGGTCAGCGTGTTTTCGCCAAATGGGGGAGAGAAAGTCGCTGGGTTGCGCGTTTTTGTAGAAGGGTTTGCCGCCCGTTAAGTCGTGGAAGGCGGGGAACGCGACGATTTTTTGCTTCGAGTTGGCGTCAGGGTTTTCGTTGGCGCGGAGTTTGTTTGGGTGAAGTTGTTGTTTGTCGCGTGGGGTGTTTTTGAGGTGCGCGGTGAGCCAGGCTTTCTGCTTCCAGTGATGCCCGTGTGCGTCCGTGTACTCGACGGCGGGGTGCTCGTGCCCGTTGAGCAGCACCTCGGCGTGTAGAACGTCGGGGGAGGGTTCGGCGTGACCGTGAAGAAGACCGTACGTGGTGCGGCCGTCGCGCACGAGCCAGCCGCTCGCGGGTTGAACATTGAAGTCCCAGCGCGGCGGGACGAGTTTTTCGATGTTGCCGTCGTGGTTGCCTTTGATGAGTATAAGTTCTACGTTCTTGCTCTTCACGAACTG
>JBBILJ010000086.1:0-372 GCA_037444945.1 Microcaldota archaeon
TCTGATAAGCTTTCGGGTGAGGTTTGCGAAAACCGGTGCGGTGCGAGTAAGATATCGCGTCAATGCGCGGTGTGAGGAGTTTTTCGACTTCGGGTTCGTTGTCGGCGTGAGAGTTAGCCAACACGCCGATAGGAACGCCGCGGACTTTTAGCGCGTCCAAGGCGGGGTAAACGTCGTCGTAGACGGAAGCGGAGTCCGCGTGTTCCCGCGCTAACTTGGCCGCCAAATCGGGTTTCTTGATTCCAAGTTCGGCAAGCGCCAGTAACCAATACTCGTCATTCGTTATGGCGCCGGTGGTAATCTCGAAAAAGTACTTCTTGCGAACCGCGGAAAGCCACTCTGGAGTTGCTCGCGCGTCGTTAATGAGTTTCA
>JBBILJ010000086.1:382-3950 GCA_037444945.1 Microcaldota archaeon
GGCCGCGACGCCGCGGCGGCGGCTTTCGCTGAGTCATGGCTCAACAGAGTATCATTCAAATCGAATAAAACCGCGTCCAATTCAACCAACTCCCTAAAGCAGTTTGGGTTGTTCATTTATTACTCGCGAGTTAAAGAAGTGCGTGGTTGAAATCGACTCCTTCGAACAGCATTACTCTCGCCAGTGCCGAGTTTTGGGTGCGCGAGCTGACGCGCGGGTGCACGCGTTGCGCGTCTTGGTGGTTGGGGTTGGAGGTACGGGTAGTTTTGCGGTTCTGCAGCTCGCTCAACTCGGCGTCAAAAAACTGCGGCTCGTGGATCGTGACGCCGTCGTTCTTTCGAATTTGAATCGGCAAGCGTTGTTCGGTGAGAATAGCGTCGGGAAGCCCAAAGCCAAGGAAGCGGCAAAAATACTCCAAAAAATCAATTCCAAAATCAAGTATGAGGGCGTTGTTGGGGAGTTCAACGAAAAAACGGCGCCCGCCCTTTTGCGCGGGATTGACGCGGTTTTGGATTGCTCCGACAATTACGGCACTCGAATCGCGATTAATCGCGCGTGCCTCAAGGTTCGAATTCCGTGGATTTTTTGTAGCGCGTTGGGTTTGAGCGCGATGGTTTCCAGCATACAACCCAAAAAATCGGCGTGCTTCGAGTGCTGGGCGAAGAAACCCGCGTGCGAGGTGTCGTGCGCGGAGGCGGGAATTCTCGCGCCAACCGCCGCCGTGGCGGCGAGCTTGGCGGTTCAAGAATTAGTGAACGGGTTAGCACTCAACAAATTTTCTTTAACAAACAAAGTCCTGAATGCGGACTTGATGGCGATGCGTTTTTCCGTTGTCGTGGTTTCGCGCCGTCGCGGTTGTGTTTGCGGTAAGAACTAGTTTTTGGGGGCGCCGCCTTCGAAGAGGGCGCGAATCGCGTTGCCCGTGTCGAGGATTTCGCGGCCGGCGGCGTCGAGTTTGTCGCGGCGCGCTAAGAATACATACGCGATGCCGATGAGTGCGCCGTAGACGTGGACGGATAAGTCGGAGGGGGTGGCAGCTTCGCGGGCGCGTCCTTGTTCGGTGATTGTTTTTTGGTTTTGCACGAGCGTGAGCGTCTGGTTGACTTGAGCGGCTTCCGCCGTTCGGTTTTGCTGCACGAGTAGAGTCAAGTTTTGCTGCAGCAACTGGGTTTGTTCTTCGAGCGTTGAAGCTTGCGTGGTGGAGAGCGCGGAGAGGTAGGGGTACACGACAAAACCGAGTAAGAGTGGCGTGAAGAGAAGGGCGAGCGTGGTGGCGCGTGGTCGCGTCGCGAACGCGGCGCCAATAAGACCCGAGACGCCGGCGCTGGCGCCGACGAGGAACACGCCGGGGTTGGTGAGGACGAAGAGGGTGCTGGCGAGGACGCCGGAGGCGAAAAAGACGACGAGGACGTCGAGGGCGCCGACCGCGAATTCGAAGAGGAGCGCGAAGAGAAAGAGGGGTACGACGTTGCCGATTAGGTGGAGGACGCCGACGTGGATGAAGAGGTGGGTGAACGCGCTTTCGGGGTATTGTTGTGCGTTAAGTGAGAGGCTTTGAACCGTGGCGTCAGGCAAATACAAGGTGCCGTTGGAGAACCAGAAGTAAACGCCCGTAATCGCGACGACGAGCAGAAGGCTAGCGAACGGGATGCGGGAAAAGTTCATCACTCCCTCTAAGGGCGAGGAGCGTTTAAAACCCGAAAGGAAAACGCGGAGGGAGAGGGAAAAAGAAGGAAAGGGAAAAAACCAAAGCGATGTTTTGTATTTTTTGTCGTGAAAAGCTTGGAAGAAGTTTATCGCTTCTTCTTAGCCTTCTTGGCCTTCTTCTTAGCCATAAGTTTTCACCGCGTTTCATCACAGGACAGTTCCTTTTTAATGTTTCCTTTTTCGCGAGAAAAAAATTTGAAACGTGAAAAAAAAGTTTTGGCGAAAGATTTTGCGACAAAATGAGAAGAAAAATAGTGGTTGAGAGAAAATTTTTGACGAAAACCGCGAGCGGCGAGTCGAACATAAACCGAAAAAAGAAAAAAAGTAGCGGGGACTGGATTTGAACCAGCGATCTCCGGGTTATGAGCCCAGCGGGCACTCCAAGCTACCCTTAGGGCAAAAACAAAACCCGTTCGCGGATTTCGAATTTGATACCCCGCTGTCGGAGTGCGTCGCTAAAAATAGGGGTTGGCGTCTTAAAAGCTCTTTCCCCCGACTCGGGCTTACTTGAGTTTGAGTGTAGACGCAACTTTTGGCGCAAGCACGGGCTTGACCGCGGGGGCTTCCGGGGGAACGCGCGACGCGGCGTAACTGAGAAAATCGTTTTGCCGCGACAATAATTCTTCGAGGGCGGCAACTTTAGAGTTTAATTTCTTTTTCTCTTCGGCCCCGTCCACGGTTTTGAGGGCGCCCTCGCAGCGCGGGCACTTGAATTGGGACTCGAAGGCGGCCTCAAAGGGAATCGCGTCGCAGCCTTTGCGGCAGGAATAAATTTGGGCGCCGTCACCGTTGGCGAGTTGAGCGAGCCCTGCCTCGTACTCGCGTTTTTTGACGGCTAAAAAGTTCTGCATGGCGCGGTGCAAATTCACGCGCCAAGTGTACGTGAACCAACCCGAGTTGAGATTTTTTTCGCGTGAGTACTCAACGAGGCCGAACGAGTGCAAGTGGTTGAGGGTGGCGCGAATTTGCGCGATTTTAAGATTTGTTTTTTTCTGAATGGTTTCGTCGGTGGCGCCGTCCCCGATGGCTTGAACAACGCGCAAGCCGTTGCGACCCGACACTTCTCTCACAAACGAGTGGAGGTGTTTGAGTGGCGCGGGGGTGGGTTTCGCCATGGTTGCGTTTAGACGCCTTCGAGTTTTTATACCCTCATTTTCGTGCGGGGGAAGTGTTTTTGGAGAAGTTTTTGCCGCGCGCGGCGGGGCGGATGTGTTTGCGGGCGCCGCTAAACGCGGCGGCGAGCTCTTTTCCTTCAAAGTAGTCGTGTAGAAAGACGGCGAGGGCGGCGATTTCGCTGTGCGGTTGGTTGGTGACGGCCACGTTGAGGTCGGAGAGGGCATAAACGTCTCTCGGAACTTTTTCGGCGCCCACAATGACGAGGATTTTTTTGTTTTTTCGGATGGCGGTGATTTCTTGCTGGAGGGGTTCGCCAAAAAAGGTGAGGTGAACTTTGAGGCCGCGGAATTTTTTGAGGTAATTCAACCAATTTTTTTCGTAACGCGCCACAAAATGGCCGCCCCACTCGTGGTTCACGGCGTTCACGCGCGTCACCAAGCCTGGATCGTCTTGGCCGCTGTAAACGATTCGCTTGGCGCCCAAGGCGCGGGCGGTGAGGCCGACGTGGGTGGAGACGCGTTTGTCGCGCTCCGTGCGGTGGCCTAAGCGTAGAACCGTTATGTCGGCTTTCGTCACTTGTTGGCTCACTCAAGGAGTGAAGGCGTGGAGAGGAGAAACGGTTTAATAAGTTCGGTGGCCCTAAAACGGCTTCCGCCGCGTCCCGTTTGAGGGGCGGCCGCTTTTTTCGTGTGGGCTCGTAGCTCAGCTTGGTAGAGCGAGCGGCTTTTAACCGCTCGGCCGTGGG
>JBBILJ010000087.1:0-3902 GCA_037444945.1 Microcaldota archaeon
CGGCGCCGCGGCGAGGGAAGGGAGTGCGCGCAGCGGGTTTTTTTTTGGGGGGGTGGGTGTTTAACTCGTTGGAGTGATGAGGGCGGTGAGGCGGCGCGTGCCTTGCGCGTGGTCAAGGATGAAGCCGAGGACGGCAGAGTAGGGAGAGCGGAAGTCGTTCGGGTAGAGGAGAAGGGCGGGGATGGGGGCGTGGTTCGCGTAGATGGGGAGGGGCATGATGAAGCCAGGCGCGCACACGCACCCCACTTGGAGGGTGCCGACTTCATAGATGTGCGTGTAGCCGGAGAGCAGGGGGATGCCGCGCTTCTCGATGGGGTCAATATAGTTTAGGTATACCGGCACGCCACGCTCCTGTAGCCAGTCGGCGGCTTGGTAGTATTTTTCTTCCGCACGTAGGTACGCGTCGCGGAGCGTGCGGGCGGTCTTGTCGAACGCTTTGCGTATCGGGCTGGGGTTGGTTTCGGTCGCTGTGCCCGCAATTTGAGGCATGGGACGGCTTATGACTCGAAGCTATAATAAACGCGGTTTGTGTGCTTGCGGTATGCCTGCTTGCAGCACCCCGCGCGCTGCAGCTCCTCGCCGAGTACCGCACCGCGACGGGTGAGTGGTCCTACAAGGTGCGTGCCCTCGCCTTCAAAACCAACGACTCCCTCGCCACCTACGACGGCGCCAACCCCGCCCTGCAGGGCGTCGAGAGTCCGCTGTGCGGTCTCGAAACCGCGGCCGTGAACGAGTTCGCGTGCGACTTGCGACCCGCCGCGCCCTTGCGCCCCGATGGCGGCGTGTTTGCGAGCTTCGGCAAACCCGCGTGAAGCGCGAGGCGGGGGGGTAGGGCGGCGAATTCTTTTTTCGTTAGTTCAAGCCGGCGGCTGGCCGGGGGAAGGGTATGTGCGCGGCTCGGCGCAAACAAGCGGAGTGAGGGTGCGGGAAGAAAGAGAAGCAACCCCCGGGATTCGGGGGGGGGAGCGCCTTGGCCGAGATTCGAACCCGGGTCACAAGCTCGACAAGCTCGTATGCTAGACCTCTACACTACCAAGGCACACAACGGAGTGGAACTGTTTTTCGTGCACTCGAGTTTATTATTGTATTATTGCAACCGGTTTTTCGCTGCTTTGAGTTCGAGTCCCGCCACCCGGATTTGAACCGGGAACCCTCTGCTTTCCGCAACCCTTTTGGGTTGGTTGGAAAAACCGTTTGAAAAAAACGGGTTCTTTCAAAACTACAGGCAGATGCTCTACCGTTGAGCTATGGCGGGGAGGAATCGCGAAGAAGTAGGCGGCGCGGTTTTAATTAGGTTTTTGGCGGGCGAAATATTTGGGTTTATAAAGTTCTCGCGCGTTCGTTTCCCCATGACTACCCGCGCCCTCCCCCTCGTCGTGTTCTCTCTCTTCTTCGTACTCGTTCTCGCCGCCGTGTTCTCGTCATCAAGCGCCGCCGCGGCGCCAGCCGAAGTGCGCGACGCGGCGTCCTTTTACTTGCGTTCGGGCGAAGTCATTACCGTCATTCAAACCATTTCGGCAGACGGGGGACCATACTACCTCGTCATCATTTCGAACGTGCCCGCCGTCGTGCTTCACTCCGCGAACGGTACCTATGAATCCGTCACGGATTCGACCGCGCTCGCGAGCGTGATTCGCGCGTACCTGCGCGGCACGTTTAACGCCACACCGTTTACGCCTGCCTTTGTGCACGGCGTGCAGGGAAACGCGTCTCTTGTGGAAGCAACAGTGGGGGACTGCGTGGCGGGTATTCACCTCATCGAGAAAAACGCGGGCAGCAAAACCTACATTTACTTGCGCAATGGCCGCAGCACGTACTTCCCGAAAGAGTGGGGCGCGTACTGTCACATTCTTCCCGACAACAACGTGTGCGGGATGGATATCGCTCGGTGCGCCAATCTGTCCGCTAGTGCTTCCGCAGGACAAGTTGCGGCGTGCGGGGACTACCACTTCAATATTCCCGGGGTTTCTTCGCAAAACCTCACGTCCGAGTTGGGGGGTTTAAACACGAGCGTGAACGCCCTCGCTGCAGGCGTGTCCTCGCAGGATGTCGACGCGATTGGTTCAGCCCTCACCGCGCTGGGTACGAACGCGACGGCGTTGAAAACCGATTACGCGACGGCGTCGTCGAACGCGAACCTCCTCACTTCCACGTTTCTCTACCTGATGAGTGAGGGAAGTGTCGAGCACAATTGCTCGCAGGGCGCGAACTACACGGCCGCCATCAACTACCTCGCCGCCCTGCGCGGCCAAAATCAGTACTACGCGGTGGACGCCCTCACGCAAACACTGCAGGAGCAGACGATGGCGCGACAGAGTTTCGCGCACGCCGCGGAGACGTACGGCGGGCTGAAAAGCAAACTGGATGCCGCCGTGGATCAGCAAGTCGCCGCGACGGCGGAGTACGCCAACATTGGCGTCAATCTTCCATGCCTCGCCGATGCCTCCAACACGGCGAAAGCCAAACTCGACGGCGTCAAGAACGCAACGGACGCGACTTTTAACGCCTCCCTCGCGTCGTTTAATAACGCGTTCAATTCCCTGCAGCAAACCGTGTCCGCGTACGACGCCACGTTCTCCGCTTACAATGCGTCCCTCGCCGCCTCACAGCAAACCGACCTCGCCCTCTCGCACGGCAAGGATCGGTTGGGCGCAAACGACGATCGTCTCACCGCACTGCAAGCCAACCAAACTGAAGTGAAGAAGGAGCTGGACGCGAAAACCCAAATTCTGCTTTCCTGCAATCCACCCGCCGCCGCGGACTTTAACGCGCTCACCGCCCAGTTTTCCGCCATCCAAGCCCAAACCGTCGCGCTGCAACCGAAGGAGAACCAAATCGACTTCGTCCTCGTCGGCGGCGCCGTCGTCGTTATCGCTCTCCTTGGCGCCGTGATTTACGTGGTGCGCAAGCGCAAAAAAGACGGCGGGCAAGGCAGTCAACCCCTCGCCCTCGGACCACAAAACTAGGGCGCTTTTTTTTCTAACGCTTGAGTGCGAGCCCTCCGATGGTTTGAACAACGCCGAAACCGGATTAGGAAGACAAAAAAGGGAAAGAACAGAGGGAGTGAAGAGCGGAGAAAGGCGCGAAAAAAAGTTTTTTACTTCTTCTTTTCGGCTTTCTTCTCTCCCTTCTCGCCTTCGGTCGTCTTTTCGCCCGCGGCGGCGCCTTCGACGGGCGCGGCGCCTTCGGCAGCCGCGGGAGCGGCTTCCGCGACGGGTTTGACTTCTTCTTTGGTCTTAAAGACGGTGCCTTCGAGGGAGCGCGCCAAATTTTTGGGGTCGCGCGTGATGTCGCGCACGCGCGGCTTCCAGTGCCCCGACAATTTTTGGGTGGCGCGAGCGAACGCTTCACGCACGGTGGGGTACGCGCCCGCCGTGGTGCGCACGCGCAGGACGGCTTCACCGAGTTTAACGCGCGCCATGCGTCCTTTGGGGCGGCCGAAGGCGCGCTTCATGCCTTTCGAGATGCGGTCCGCGCCCGCGACTCCGAGGGCGGCGGACTCGCGGATGACGAGGTGTGGGTACTTGAGGATTTGGAGAAAGTAGCCGCCGGGCAGGTTTTTTTCGAGGTGTTTGTTGGCGGCTTGGCGCGCGGCTTCGAGCGCGTTGTCGCGTAGCTGGATGGGTTCGGTCGCGGCGAGGTCGACTTCGATTTCGAAGCGCTTGTCGACTCCCATCAAATAATCGCGGACTTTGGGGCGCGGCGCGCCTTTGACGTAGGATTTGCGCGGCTTTTTCTGGCTGATGCGTGCCCACGGTTGGCCTTGGTAGATGCGGACGGTTTTGGCCGGACGAAGACCCATTGAACTTTCACCACTTACTTGTAAGACGAATTTCAAACCGCGCCCTAAGCGCGGAACGCTACAAAAAAGAGCTTGCAGCCTACTCTTTCCCCCCCCTAAC
>JBBILJ010000088.1:0-3865 GCA_037444945.1 Microcaldota archaeon
GAAACGGTGAAGGGACGCGTAAAACGCGAGGGATGCACCTACAGCGAGGACGGCGAGCTCAATCGCTCCCGCGTCCTCACTTTTTACGGTCGGCGCCAGCGTGAGGCGGTTCTCCACGCGCTGCACGCCCGACACGCCTTCGAGGAGGTTGGGGGCGGCAGGACCGAAGAATTGAGGACCCTCACGCGCGGAAGCATTCTCCGCGGCTTGAAGCAGGCTTTTAACTCGATCGAGGTCGGTGGCCATTTCAAGACACTTTTTCAGCGAAACGGTGAAGGGACGCGTAAAACGCGAGGGATGCACCTACAGCGAGGACGGCGGCCACATGACGCGCGAGGGCGTCCGTCGCGATAAGGCCCGCGGCGGCTCCGCCCGCGTACGCGGCGAGGAGTGCAAGGAGGGCGAAGGAGATTCCGATGAGCGTACGATAGCCAAACGACGGCTGGATGGTGGCGTGCGTCGCGTGCGAGAGCACGCGCGCGTAGAGGAACAGGAAGTCAAGAACGAAAACGGCAAGGGCGGCTACCGTCGCGGAGAGCGCGAGGTTCCCTGTCGCGAGAGCGGAGGCTGCCGTACCAGCGACAAGAATAGCGATGCCTGCCCTCAAACCATACCCTTGCGTTTTTCCGGCGAGAAAGAATGACGCGGCGTCCGTCGCGTTCGCGAACGCCAGGGCGCCGACGGCGAAACCGAGGGCTCCAAGCAGCGGCGAGAACGCGGCGAGTGAAGCGAGCGGAATAGCGGGAATAAGGACGGCGTAAGAGAGAGTAAGTCGCCAATACACGGGGGCGGTTTTTGGCGTGCACCGCCGCTGCACCGCTGACAAGGCGCCCCCGTGAAGGTAGGCGGCCAGCGCGCTGAGGAAGACGGTAGCGGTGAGGGCGAAGGGCGCCAGCCAGGCCTCGACGCTCACTCCCCCAACGACGATTAGGGCGAGGGCGGCGAGTGCAACCATCGCGGCGGCGTTTGAAGGGCGCATTGATTTTCTTCAACCCGCGTGAGGCTATAAATCCTATCGTTGCGCTCCATGTTGTGCTTGCCGCACTTGTCGTATCTGACGTTTCGCGTCAGTGGTTGCAGCGAATTGGCGGTGCGACGAGAGTCGGAGAACCTTTTTATTCGGCGGCGTGGTTACTCGTCGCGCGGGTGTTTTTTCGAATGGCGATTGAACGCGTCAAGACCGGAGTTGCGGGTTTAGACCGCATGCTTAACGGTGGCTTTCTGCGCCGGCGCCACGTGCTCGTCGGCGGCGGGCCCGGGACTGGGAAGACACTGCTCGGCTTGCAGTTCCTCTACGAGGGAGCGAAGGCGGGCGAGAAGGGCGTCTATATTTCGCTTGAGGAGCCGGCCGAGAAAGTCATTGAGAACGTGAAGCAAACGTTTCCGGGCTGGCTGCAACTGGATGCCTTCATTGCCGAAAAGTCCGTTGAGTTCGTGAAAATCGAGAAGCACCAGTTCTACTCCCTCGTCGACCTCATTCAAAGTTACTCCACCCAGCGCAAAGCCAAGCGCATCGTGATTGACTCGAGCAATATTCTCGAGTTGTTCTTCGAGGAGGCTGGCGAGTTCCGCAACAGCTTTTTTGATCTGCTCGACTTTTTGGCGAACCTCGACAGCACCACGTTGGTAATCACGGAACTGCCCGGGCAGTCGCGTGACCAAATCAAGTTCGACCTCGAAATGTTCGTGGTGGACGGCGTCATTCTCCTCTACAACCTTCCCAAGGAAGAGAAGCGCCTGCGAGCTCTCGAAGTCGTCAAGATGCGCGGCACCGAGCACTCCCGCAACCTCGTCCCGTTTAAGTTCACGCCGAACGGCATCGAAGTTTACCCCGACGAAAAAGTGTACTAACCCCAGCCCCGGCAGTCCCGTCCCTCCCCCGCTCACAGGCGACTCCCCCTTCATGGAATGCAATAACCTCCTCATCGACTTACGCCAACCCCTCGACGTGGACGCCGTCGCCAAACGCGAACCGTCCTTTAAACTTCTTGACGGCGTCAATGTTCTGGAAGCGAAAGCCGGCTCCCTCCTCATCACCGCGTACCCGAACGGGTGGGTGCGCATCGCGATGCCGGGCGCTAAGTTCAGCGACCTCAACCTCGCGGTTGGGCGCTCCGCGCTCGCTCTCTCCACGCTGCTGCAAAAACTCGCGGCCGCCGCCAAAATCGAGGGCGACGCGAGCGCGCTCCTCTCTTCACCCCAACGCGAGGAAGCTGAAAGCGACACGCTGGCCTCCCTCATCGCCGTTCCCCTCCGAAAATCGTTCAAGGACGCGAACGATTCCGCTTATTATTTGGCCGACGTCCTCGCCGCGAGCCAAGTTTTAAGCCCCTTCCAAGCGGAGCGCTTCCACACGCAAGTCGGCGAAAACCTGGGGCGCACCACCGTCGCGGCCAGCAAGCCGAAGAGCCCCGCCGCCGTCTTCAAAGCCCTCAACGAAGTCATGGCGGGCACTCATCTGGGCTCCCTTGAATCCGACTCGTCGAGCGGATTTCAGCACCAAGTCACCGTCAAGGAGTGCTACTGCACGGGCTCCCCCGCGTACGGCTTCGCGCTCTGCGGCGTCGTGCGCGGCCTGCTGCGCGGCGCCTTCGCGCAATACTACGGGCAAGAAAACGTGTCCGCTGAGGAATCCGAGTGCTGGGGCCTCGGTCACTCGGGTTGCAAATTCATCGTTCGAATCCTCTCCAAGTAAGAACAAGCGTTGAAGAGAGAGTGAACGTTTTTTTTTTCGCTTGCAGCGCGAGCCTTTTTTTTTGCTTTTCAGCGAAAGTTAGAGGCCGAGAAGGAGGTAGAGCGCGACGGTCGCGGCGCCGCCCGCCAGCGAACTCGTCAAGTTAACGGTGTCGTTGTCGAACCAGCCGAAACCCTTGATTTGGCGCGTAACTTTGCCGCACTTGTGCAAAGTGCGCTCGGTTTCCTTGTGGCAGCGTGGGCAGTAATACATGACTTGCGCTGTGGCGCCGAAAAACGAGTCCACGACCGCGCCGAAAAGCCCGCCCACGCCGACCGCCAACGCGAACCCGGCCGCGGCGAGGCCCGAGCGCAGTAAGGGTGCGAACGCGCTCGAACCCGCGTACGCCCCGTCGGCGAGGGCGAAGAGGACGGTGCACACGCCGATGAGGAGCGCGCCGAGGAACGCGGCGAATGTGCCCGAGAGTGAGACGGCGCCACTCGTCCCCACCCGCACGGGTTTGCCGGTGAGGAGGGAGTGCGGGCGGCGGTCGTAGAGGACGCCGAGCTCGGTGCCCCAGGTATCCGCCGTTACGGTCGCAATAACGCCACAGTAGGCCGCGAAGAGGGCGAGGCCGCCGTAAAAGAAGTACGCGACCGCGAGCAGCACGGCGAGTACGCCGTTCGCGGTGACTTGCATGGAGTCTCGGGCGCCGCTTTTCGCGAACTCGGCGTTCACTTTCTCTTTGGCTTTCACTTTGTAGCGCGAGAGCGCGGATGAGGTGACGAAGAAGACGGCGAGGAGGCCGAACCAGAGCCAGCCACCGAAGACGAACGTGAGCAAGCCCAAGCCCAGGGCGGCGAGAGTGCCGTCCTCGGTGAGCGCGTTGCGCCGGACAAGCATGTCAAAGAGCGCGTTGCGCTTGAACGCGACGATGCCGAGGGCGAGTGAAATCACTAAACCCAAGAGAACCGTGAACGTCGTGACTCCGCCAAACACCATGCCGCTAATGAGCAAGCCAACACTTATAATTCGTGCCACCCCAAAAAAAGTGAACACCCTTATTGCGCGCCGCTATTCGAACAAATCCGCGCGCGCTGCGCCTCCGTAGCTCAGGGGTAGAGCGGCTGTCTCGTAAACAGCAGGCCGCGAGTTCAAGTCTCGCCGGGGGCTTATTTTAACGCCTTTGAT
>JBBILJ010000089.1:0-3740 GCA_037444945.1 Microcaldota archaeon
TAAACGAGGGCGGCGCGTTCTGTTCCGGCTTCGCGAAATTCGAGTGATAGGGTAAGGGTTCAAAGCGAATACTACGGATGCGCAGATCATGACTCGCAAGCGTTTTTTCGAAGTCTTCCTGCACGCGTCGCGTCACCGTGGACGTCAAGTCGCTGGGGCGCTCGAAGAGTAAGGGCAGCGTAATGGTTCCCCGCCGCTCGTCCACGGGTTGAGGAATAATGTCCCACGCCCCAACCTTGCCTTCGTTAAGGCGTTCCCCTTTTTGAGGGGAAACCATTTTTTGGTTAAAGTGAGCCGCGAGCGAGCGCGTGGCGAGGGCTTCGTGCGCGCGCCACAACTGCTCCGGAGTGGGTTTGCCTTCGCGGAGGGCGAGCGCGGAGGAGACGGCGAGGACGACGAGGGCGCCAGCCGCAAAGCGAATTTTACGAGCCATAAAAATCAAGGGACACCTCACGCTGGGGGCTCGAAGGGGTAGCCGCGAATATGGAGCAAGGGGTCCGTCGTCACGTACGTGAGGCTCTTGGCGTAGAGCGCAATGTAAAGGTCCGAGCCGGAACCCGAATTCCAGTATAATCGAATGCACGTGTTTTGCTGGCACAATTCGGAACCGGGTTGGTACGCGCCGGACTGGGAGAGGAAACTCGAGTCTTGGATGTCGAGTCCAGCCATCAAAATTTGAAAGCCCGTGACGCCGCTCGTCTGCCAGTTGTTATTCACGTCATAGCCCCCGTACACGTTGAGGTTGTATTGCGCGAGCGGAATCGGAGGAGAGCCGCCCGAGTTGGCGTTCACAGTCCCGCCTCGGTGGATTTCGAGGACGACCATGTTGCGCTGGTTGGCGTAGTACTTGACGGTGCGCACAGGGCTGGTGAACCAGTCCCAAAACACGTTGGGGGGCGCGCGACAGAACGCGATTCCTTTGGCGGATTGGGTGGGGCACTTGTCGAGGAGAAGGTAACCGGGGCGTTTGGAGGCGTCAAAAGAGTTTGAGTTGAACGCTTCACGGAGAACCGTGAAGTCGTCAATGCAACTGAGGACATGGGGAAAGAAGCGGAGGTTTTCGTTGAACTCGCACTTGACGCTACACTTCATGTTGAGGAGGTAGTAATCGAAAGCGGGACCGTTGTCGGACAGGTAATTGCACGCGCCGGGGTCGGATTCAAGTTGCTTTTCCGCGTCACGGTTCGCGTTAATCTTTTGAATCAAGTCCGTCGGCACGCACGTCTCGGTATCCGCCGTCCACGCGGACGCCTTGGGGTCGCTGCCGACATGGTAGAGGCAGAGGCCGGGTCCTTTGGGCGAGGTCGTATCGGGCGCTAAGGTGCCGTACGCGGTCGCTTCAATTTGGAGTTGCTCTTCGGAGACGCCCGCATGTTTTTTCCACGCGTCAATCACTTGCGCGGGGGAAACTTTACCGCTCCACACGAGGTCCGAGTTCTCAAGGCTCGTTGACGTTGCGGCCGCGACGCTGAAAGCAAACGCGAGGACGAAGGCGAGAAAGACGAAGAGCGTAAAGTGTTTCATGAGTGATTTTAGCCTCCTTGTGCGTCTGCTGAGTCACGCCATTGCTGGACGCGAATCGCGCAAGAAATGCGGGAATCCGTTTGGGGAATGGGTGAGCAAAGCGAAGGGTCTTTGAGGGCGAGCGCGACGTTAAAGTAGCAATTGTTGACGAGAAGCGAGTCGGCAGCCGCACGGCACAGAGACGCCTCGTGAGCGGCGAGAGCCTTGCACGTGGGGAGGAGATTGGAGAGGTTCCCCGTCAAAACGGCGAGGCAGGAGGTTTGGGATTGCGTCGTGAACGCGATGCTGGAGGCGCACTCCAAGCGCAAACTGGACTGGTTCGCGGGAATCAACAGGCACGTGGACGCGTTGCGGGTCGCGATGCCGACGCCATCAAAACAGGTGGCGCGTTGAACGTCGTCCTTGATAAGTTGACACACCGAGGGGTTGCTTTTCGCTAAACCGCGGCAAAGATAGCGGTCATCGGAGGTGTTCAACGTTTCACACACACTCGAGTCATTGTACTTGACGGCAGCGGACTGAAGACAACTCGTTTTCTCTGCAGGATCCGTCTTCGCGTTACATGCGCTGACGAAATCCAGTTTACCCGCGGCAGTGGGCGTTGGAGCGATGGCGGACGCGGAAGGCGTCGCGCTGAGAGTTGGGGGAAGCGTGACCTGAAGTGTGGGCGTCACGCCAGCAGCTTGGGTTGGATACGGGGTTGGATACGGCGTTGGAAACGCGGAGGGTTGCTGTAAGCAGCCTGCCGCAAGAATGAAGATGAACGCGAGGAGGGCGGGAAAGACAAATTTCATAAAGGCTTTTTAGGGAGGGTTGACTATTTAAAACCTGTTTTAGTAATTTTTCTTCTAGTAGGGGTAATCAACGCTCTCCCCTTCGTTATTTTTTTTTTCGAGGTGCCTCAAATCATGTCAGACGTTTATGCGGAGTCCTTGAAGCTGCACGCCAAGCTGAAAGGCAAAATTGAAGTCAAAAGCAAGATTGCGGTGAAGACGCGGGAGGATTTGAGTCTCGCGTATACGCCGGGCGTGGCGGAGCCGTGCCGCGTGATTGCGAAAGACAAGGGCAAAGTGTATGATTACACGATGAAGGGAAACCTCGTCGCCGTGATTTCCGACGGCACCGCGGTGCTGGGTTTGGGTGACATTGGGCCAGAAGCGGGATTGCCGGTTATGGAGGGCAAGGCGTTGCTGTTCAAGGAGTTCGCGGGCATCGACGCCATCCCGCTCTGCCTCGACTCCAAAGACCCGAAAACCATTATTGAGGTTTGCAAAGCTCTCGCCCCGACGCTGGGCGGCATTAATTTGGAAGATATTTCGGCGCCGCGGTGCTTTGAAATTGAGGATGCGTTGGTGCGGGAGCTCGACATTCCGGTGATGCACGATGATCAGCACGGCACCGCGATTGTGGTGAGCGCCGCGCTGCGAAACGCGCTTAAAGTCGTCGGCAAAAAACTCGTTAACGCCAAAATCGTGGTGAGCGGGGCGGGAGCGGCGGGTACCGCCGTCACGCGCTTGCTGCTCAAGCAGGGCGCGAAAAACGTGATTGTGTTCGACAGCAAGGGGGCGTTGTGCCATTTGCGTGGCGATCTCAATTCCGCCAAGGCGCGTCTGGTGGAGGAAACGAACCCGCAAAAATATTGCGGCAGCATTGATGACGCGATTCGGGGCGCGGACGTGTTCGTCGGGGTGAGTGGCCCGAACGTAATCAACGAAGCGCACGTGAGGAGTATGGCAAAGGGCGCGATCGTGTTCGCGATGGCGAACCCCGTTCCCGAAATCATGCCCGACGCCGCCAAAAGGGCGGGCGCCGCGGTGGTGGGGACGGGTCGGAGCGATTACCCGAACCAAATTAACAATGTCCTTGCTTTTCCCGGCGTTTTTCGCGGCGCGTTGGATAGCGGCGCCAAAAAAATCAATGATGAAATGAAACTGGCTGCGGTTGAGGCCCTGGTTAACCTCGTTCCAGCCGACAAGCTCTCCGCCGAATTCGTAGTTCCTTCCCCGCTGGATAAGAGCGTGGTAAAGGCGGTGGCGACCGCGGTCGCCAAGGCGGCGAAGCAAAGCGGCGTCGCCAGGGCGTAAAAACCCCAAAAACACTGTTTTTCGTCAAGCGACGAATAGCACAAAGTTTTAAAGCGAACTTTTCGTTGGGCTTAATGAGAGAGAGTCCGCAGCGCGTTCGCCTCGAGTGAGACCGCTGCATCTCCACAACGA
>JBBILJ010000090.1:0-3687 GCA_037444945.1 Microcaldota archaeon
GACCCCCTAAGGACTTGCGTCCACCAGATCTCGAGTCTGGCGCGTTACCGGGTTCCGCCACCCCCGCACCAAAAAAGAGCGGCGCGAACGCGCGGCAGGAAGAATGGGGCAAGCACGGTTAAAAACACAATCGGCGGCGCGAAAATCGAAAGACGGCAAGGCGGTTGAATTCAAATGAAGACGGCAACAATCCTTAAGCTCATCGCGGTGTGGTTCGCCCTCATCTTTCTCGGCATGATCATCGTAAGCCCCTACTTTGGCGCGGAACATCGCCCCGCGTGGACGTACATTCCCGGCGTGATGGGCACCGTTCTCGCGTTCACGAGCGCGTACGTGGGTTATCGCGCCGCCAAGTCATGGGGTCTTAACGACGTGTTTGGTCGCACCATTCTCCTCCTCGCCGCGTATCAGTTCTTTTGGGGTGTCGGTGACCTCCTGTGGGATTACAGCAACCTCGTGCTCGGCATTGGGAACCCCTACCCGGGTTTGCCCGACATTGGTTACTTTATCGGCAGCATTATTGGCGTACTCTCAATGTTTTTGTTGCTGCGTTACACGTCCCGCAACCTCTCCCGACGCACCATCGTCCTGCTCGCCCTTATCCCGCTCGCTATGTTGGTCTTCAACTACTTCGCCTTCATTCAAAACTCTCAAGCCGGCGCCTCGGCCCTTGAAATCTTCCTCAACGTGCTCTACCCCGTCGCGGACTCCATCACGTTCGGTCTCGTGCTCGCTGTCGCGTTCAGCGTGGGGAGCGACCGCCTCCGCCGTCCCTTCCTCCTCATTGCAAGCAGCATCGGTGTTCTCGTCCTCGCCGACATTCTCTTCACGTGGAGCAACTTCGTTCCCTCCGCCTCCGAAGACTGGACGGACGCGGTGTTCTTCGCCGGCTACCTCGTCCTCGCCTTCGGTTTCGCTGCCTTTCAGCAACAAAAAGTGTTTCTGAACCCGCCCGCGCCCCGGCCGCCAAGCGTGCCCTCTTAAAACCGCGACCTCCCCAAAAACCAACTTCAAGTATTTTCTCCAATCCGCGTGTACACGAATCCGGACTGACTCGACATGGATGTTTTAGACCCGTGGGGCTCCACCCTCGTTGAAGACTACGCGCGCCTCATCCGCGAGTTCGGCCTCGAACCCTTTAACGCGAAAGACTTCCCCGCCCCCAACCGCTTGATGCGGCGCGGCGTCGTGTTCGCGGGCCGCGACCTCAAACCGCTGGCCGCCACGCTCCACGCGAAAAAGCCGTTTTACGCGCTCACGGGAATCATGCCGACTGCGGACCGCATCCATCTCGGTAACAAGATGGTGGTCGAGAACCTCGCTTATTTTCAAAAGCACGGCGCCCACACCTTCATCCTCGTCGCCGACCTCGAAGCGGCCGCCGCGCGCGGAATCCCGCTTCAGCAGGCGCGCGAGCGCGCCCTTGACTTTCACATTCCCGCGTATTTGGCGCTGGGGCTCGACGCGAAGAAAACCACGTTCTACTTCCAATCCCAAAACATGGCTGTGATTCGCGTCGCGTTCGAGGCCGCCCAAAAAATAACGCTCAACGAATTCAAAGGCGTGTACGGCAGCGCGGAACCCGGCCGCATTTTGAGCGCGTGCGCGCAAATCGGCGACATGCTTTACCCGCAACTTGAGAAACCCATGCAGGGCGTGATTCCCGTCGGCGTCGACCAAGACCCCCACATCCGGCTCTGCCGCGACTACTTGCGCAAGGATTCCTCGCACAAGCACCTGACCCCCATCGCGTCGCTCTACAACAAATTTACTCCGTCCCTTGACGGGGGTTTGAAGATGAGTAAGAGCAAGCCCGAGTCCTGCATCGAGCTACCCGAAGACGCGAAGAGTTTTACGAAGAAAATTCGGAACGCGCTCACGGGGGGTCGCGACACGCTCGAAGAGCAACGCCGCCTCGGCGCGGTGATTGAGAAAGACATGGTGTTCGAACTCCTCAAACAGCACTTAATCGAGGACGACGCCGAACTGCAAAGAATTCACGACGACTACAAGTCCGGCAAAATGCTGTCCGGCGAACTCAAACAACTCGCCATCGAAAAAATGACGGAATTCATGGACGCCTTCAACGCCCGCCTCGACGAACAACGCCGCACCGTCAAAGACCTACACTGGGTGCAACCCGAGTAACTCGGCGACAATCAGAGAAAGCCGAGGCGGGCCGAATTAACTCTAAATAACACTATTTATCACTCCGCGAGAGACCGAAAACCATAAATAAGTGACTCCACATAAAGCCGTGCAGGTGATTGGGTCATGGCAAACCTGACGTTGGCGCTGCCGGACGCGGTGAGCCGCGACATGAAGCTTTTCTCGGACGTTCGCTGGAGCGAAGTCGCCCGCAAGGCAATCATCGAAAAAGTCGAAGCACTCAAACTGGCGGACGCACTGGCTAAGAAGAGCAAGTTGACAGCGCAGGACGTGGCGGCATTCAGCCAAAAGGTGAACGCGCTCGCCTCCAAACGCTTTCTCGCCCCATGAACATCGTCCTTGACTCGAACGTCCTCTTCTCCGCCCTCCTTCGAGATTCGACGACGCGCTGACTTGAAGAGGCGCCTGGCTCGTCGTCCCGCAAAGACCACTATCCGTCTCTCCGCATTGAAAAATAACCTGCTGCGCCGGAATTCTTCCTGCAACTATTTTGTCTGAATAAATCGAGTCGCCCGCAGTAAATGCCGCGCAGTACGATGCTGCACTCCCGACACTATGGTCCTACGCAATCGCTAGGAGATGGCTGATTTAATTCGAAGCATAACCACTTAGTCCCCCGTATGAGGGTGGGCAGCCTCCAGTCCCGGGGACAAACTGATTGAAGAATTGGGAATCGGTGAGAACGAAAAGAAGAAGGATAGTCAAGACAAGAACAAAACCAGCCGTGAGAACAGTCCTCCATTGCCCGCGTTCCATTTTCGCCACTATCCGTTGATGTAGGGGGGTTTGAAGCCTTCGTTCTCTTCTTGTTTTTCGGCTTGCTTGAGTTCCGCTAAGCGTTTCTCGTCTTTCTCCGTTGTAGCGCCGAGCTTGAATTCGCCGCGTTTGACTGGAGGCTTGGCTTTGCGCTCTAACTCGAGCAAGCCGTGGCGCTCAAGGGTGCGCGAACTGTGCTGAGTCAAATAATTCGCTAACAGGAAAACGAAGGAATACATTAAGCCCACGCCGATGAGCGTGTAAGCAATCGTGAAAATTTTGGAGACGTCGTGGGAGGGATGCAAGTCCCCAAAACCGACAGTAGTGAGGGTGGTGGCTGAAAAGTAGACGGAATCCACCCAACTCCAACTCTCGACGCTGTGGTAGACGAATGTACCCACCACAATCATGCCAAGCGCCAAAAGCGCTGGCATCATCAGCGTTCGCGGCGTAATGTAAGCCAAAAGCGCACCAGCCTCCTTCCAATAACAACCACGAAGAAGAATAAAAGCGCATCGACCCAAACTCTCTTTGGGAAACTCGGATGCTTCACTTCATCACTAGCCAGCCAGCCGCCACCCTGGGAAAACGCCTCCTCGCCGCCGACATCCACATCGGCGTCGAGTACGCCTTGCGCGCGCGCAAAATCAACCAACCCCTGCTTCATCTTCAACTCGCGCGTCGTCTCAACACGCTCCTGCAGCAAACCAAATCCAGCGAACTCGTGATCTTAGGCGATTTAAAACACGACGTGGCCGCCCT
>JBBILJ010000091.1:0-3469 GCA_037444945.1 Microcaldota archaeon
CTACTGCGCGTACGTCGAGGGCTACATGTGCCCCTTTCCCCCCTTGGAAAACACGCTTCCGGTCGCGATCAAGGCGGGAGAAAAAAAGTACCACGAGTAAAAACTCAAACGATTGGTGATTCCACGTGCTGCAAGTCAAAAAAGCGAGAGACTGGGTTGAGGGAACCAACGGTTTCTTGCTCGGACCCGTGAAAAGCGTTGGCTCCAGCGTACACCTCCTTTTTTATCACCCCAAAGTCATTACGCCCCGCCTCCACGCGGAAGGCTTCAACCTCTACGGCGTCGCCCTCCACGAATTCCAAGTCGAACCCGATGGAACCGTGCAGCCCCGCGAGCCCGTTGAATTAAAAGTCAGCACGCCCTGGGTTCGCGGCGACTCGGACGTTTACGAGCCTCACCACACCCAAGAAGTCGGGAACGTCATTCACGCCGCCCTCCTCCAAAAACGCATCCAACCACCAGCCGCGGATGCGGCAACCAGCTTCATCGTCAACATTTTCCGACAGCAACACTTGCTCCGCTAACTCTCTCGTTCTCGCCCTCAAAAAAAGGATGGAGGGTTTAATTGGTTTTCATGCCGAGGAGTGAGTAGAGGATACATCTCCCCATCGCGGCCGTGAGGAGTAGCACGACGCCGAGCACGCCCACGACCCAGCTCCACGGCTCCCCGACAACGTTGAACGCGAAGGCGGCTAGCAAAATAATACCGAGGACGGCGCGAACCATGCGGTCCGTCACCCCCACGTTGAGTTTCAACCAATCCATAAGCAATAAAACACCTCGCTCAACCTCACTTCGCGGGAGAGTTTAAACCTTACGCTAGCCTGCTTCGCGGAGAAAAAAGTAGGGAGGAGAACGAGTGTCGGCTTCTCCTTTTTTAGAGGAAGTCGATTTCGTCCATGCTGCCGCCCTTGCTGGACTGGTTGGAGCTCGAGTGCTTGGTGCTGGAGCCCGACGAACTGGTGCCGAGCATGTACGGGCTCTTGATGCCAGTAAAGATGGCGATAGCCTCGATTTTACCTTCGAAGGCGGGGTTGATGCGCGCCCCCCAAATCACGGTCGCGTTCGGGTCCACGCGATCCGTGAGCTGCTCGCCGATTTGATTGCATTCACCCAGCGTCATGTCCGGGCCGCCCGTAATGTGCAGCAGCACGCCCGTCGCGCCCGTGTAGTCAACGTCGAGGAGCGCGTTGTTGAGCGTGTTCGCGACCACGTCGCGCACGCGATCCGTTCCCTTGGCTTCGCCGACCGCAATCATGCTCACGCCGCCGTTGCTCATTACGGCGCGCACGTCCGCAAAATCGAGGTTGATCAGGGACGGCGTCGTGATGGTTTCCGTGATGCCGCGCACCGCGCGCGCAATGATTTCGTCCGCCACATTGAACGCTTGGTCGATGGGGAGGTTGGGGACGAGTTGCACGAGGCGGTTGTTGTCAATCACGATGATGGTGTCCGCTTCCGCCTTAAGAGACTCGAGGCCTTGATCGGCTTTCTCGAGGCGCGCGCGCTCCAGCGCGAACGGGTACGTCACAATCGCGATGACGATGGCGCCCTGTTTTTTCGCGATTTGAGCGAGAATCGGCGCACTCCCAGTGCCGGTGCCGCCGCCCATGCCGCATGTGAGAAAGACCAGGTCGGAGCCGGAAAACATTTTCTCCAGCGAGTCACGAGAGACTTCGGTCGCTTTGGCGCCGACTTCCGGGTAGCCGCCTGCTCCGAGGCCGCGCGTGATGGCGGCGCCGATGAGGACTTTTTTGGCGGCCTCGTGAATCGTGGTGAGGTGGAGGCGGTCCGTGTTGATGGCGATGAGTTCCGCGCCTTTCACTCCAGCGCGCGCGAGGCGGTTAATGGAGTTGCATCCACCGCCACCAGAGCCGACCACCATAATTTTGGGTGTGGCGTACTCGAAGTCTTTCTTTTCCGCGCTCGCGCGGGAACCGGTCTTCAATGCTTCAGCGACGAAACTCTCCATCTCTACATCCACCTCGAACTAAAGTAATTGCGGCCAAATCAAAACAGAATTGGGGCTCTAGTCTTTCGCTAAGAATCTATAAAAAAGGCTTGCTCAACGCTTATCCGCCCCGCGGGAATGCCTCGGACGGTTTTTAAGCCACCGCTTCCCCGCCTTTTTGAGGCACTTAGAATGGCGGTCACTCTCTCCTACCTTCGATACGTAGCTCGCACTCACGACAAACTGGTTGAGGCTGCGCGTGGGCTTCGCGCGCTTAACGCCTCGTCATCGCTGGAGTACCACAACATCGCGGAAGCGGGTACCCGTCGGGCCGCGCGAAAAGTGGGGGTCGCGTATGAGCGAGCGGGCAAGCCGCTAAGGGCTCTTGCGTGGCACAAAAAGCGCTAACCTTTTGCACGGTAAGCCTCACTAGTCCGTTCCTTCTACCCCGGTTTGGATTCTCAACCCTCGCCTTATTTATTCCTTGAACGCGCTTATAGGCTGGCAGTGAGCCTAGCTGGGGGGTTAAGGGTCCCCTGCACGCCAATCCCTTTGAGGCGGGTGAACGCTCGAGCGCGGGAGTTTTCGGTGCGGCGCCTGGCTCGCGGGCGGCCGTCGAAGTCCTGTCCCGCGTTATTTTGCACGAATCGAACCGAGCCAGGCCGAAAGGAGCAACTCTAAGACTCGCGCGGAATGCTCGCGGGAGTACAGGATGGAGGCTGTTCGCGGGACGCTGTGCCGCGTCCGGGCTTTCAACCTCGAGAGCGGCTCACTGCACCCGTCTTTCTTCTTATCGCTCAGCCCGCGCTTTTAGGAGCGAGGCGTGTACGGCTTGCGTGCGGAGCCGTGGCTTCGGTAGCCGCCCGCGGGGGACGGCGTGAGGTTACCGTTTTCTTCGCGCGTGGTTCGCAACAACTGACGGAACGCGTCAAGATGCGGCGAGTCGCGGTGAAGTTCAAGGGTGAGTAAGGGTAAGGCGCGGTTGTGGGCGCGCTCGGCTTGGTGGTTGAGCCGCACGAACACGTCGCGTTCCGCCGCTTCGCCTTTGAACGAGGTTTTTTTCTCGCCCCGGATGGTGACGTGGAGCTGACCGGATTTCACGAGGCTTTCGAGCTTTTCTTGGAGCGCCGCATAGTTTTCTGAGACGCTTTCTTTGCGTCGGCCAGTGGCTTCGAAGCGAAGCCGGTAATACCCTTTGGCGGGGGCGGGACCGATGTACGTCAAGCGCGCGTGCTTGGCGAGTTCGCTGGACGCGAGTTGTTTGAGGAAGCCTTCAACCATGAGTTGGTTCATCTTGTTTGCGGCGCGTTACTCGGAGCCGCGGTGGAAGCCGCGCACGCCATTCCGAGAGTTGGCGCCCCAGTTTTCGAGGGGGAACACTGTTTTCCGTTTTCGTTCTTTCGTTATTTTTTCGCGGATATTTCGAGTTCGTTAGCGGGGCCGCGGAGTGTGAGGATGGTTTTGCCGCCGCGCACGGTCGGCTTGCTCGCGAACACTTCATAAACGGGGTACCGGTTT
>JBBILJ010000092.1:0-3469 GCA_037444945.1 Microcaldota archaeon
CGCAGCGAGCCGCGGGCGGCGAGGATTTGTTCCTTAAGCAGTTCGCGTTCTTTGGGGGAGAGGTTGGCGGGGGGTTGGAGGAGAAAATACGGCTCGTAATGGAGGTCGTACAAGCGCACGGCTTTGCCGTCCTTAGTTTGCAAATAAAGACGCAGCGCCGGCTGGCGGTTCTTCGTCACGTAATCGACGTCGAGGAGGAAAAAGCGAGCCATGACGCCAACAAGAAGGGGGGGCGGCAATAAAAAAACGCCTACCTCCTCGCTCCCGGCCGCGAAAAAGGGCGAAGGCGTCAAGGGACTCGCGGCGGGTTAAACCAGCGAGCGAACGCGAAGGAAACCGCAAACACGAAAACAAACAAGCCCGCGAAAACGACGAAATCCTCCCCCTTACTCCACCCCGCCACAGGCCAGTACGTCAACACGGCTTGCGGGGAGGGCGAAGGAGCAAAAATTTGGGGTCGCGACGCCGCGCTCACGGGCGAAACCAGTGTGACGGGGTTTCGACGAAAAGCTTCAGGCGAAGGAGAAGGTGAAGGCGATGGCGTTGGCAGCGGCGTCGGCGTGAGAGAAGCCCGCGGCGTTGAAGAAACAGACGGCAAGGGCACGGGGAGAACCAGCGCAGGCGTCGGCGTGGAGGGTGAAGCCGGCAGCGGCGTCGCGTAAGGGCCCGTGTAGCGTAACTCGAGCGTGGAGCCCGCCGTCGACGCATAACAACTAATACCGACGCTGGCGGGCGCGCCGTTCACCAAGAACTCCCAGTACGCGGAACCCTGCGAGTACACGGCCGCGACGCCGTTCACGGCGTTCACAAAGCACGCCTGCGGCGAACCCAACTCAGGGCAAGCGAACTGGGTTGAGAACGAGCAGTCCAAGGAAACGAGTTGAGTGAAGCAAGCGTACGCGGTGGGGCAGGTGGACAGCGCGAAACTTCCCTCCGCGTTCGAGCGACCTGAAGCAGGCGGGAACGTGACGCGCACCGTGACGCGCGGCTCCACGGGGCACGAGCCGCAGTCCGTCGGGCACGAAGAACACGTTTCAGACCCATCGCACGCGCCGTCACCACAAAACGCGTTCACGACGCTAAACGTGGCTGCGAGGGACGCGTTGGAGGTGTTGGCGTACCCGACGAGAACGGAAACATTGTACGCGCCCAACAACGCGGTGTCGTTAAGCGTGGCGGTAAACGACGCGTTCGAGGCCGCGAAAGCGAGGGCGTCAACGCTCGCGTTAGGGAGCGACACGTTGCCGTACACGCTTACCGCGCCGGGCGCATCCAGCACCACGCTCACTTCTCTTCCGGGGAGAAGCAGGACGGGTTTGAGGGAGAGCGAGGGCGGCGTCGGGGCCGGCGTACAACTCGCGTTGGAGGCATTCACCAAACTCAAGGCGAGGGCGGCGGCGCCCGTGTCCAAGGGATTGGATGCGGGAGAAGTGCGGGCCGCGTCACTCCAGCCTCCGTCAGGGTTTTGCAACTCCACCACGCGCGCCGCGGCGGCGGAAGCAAAGAGGTCGTCGCCGTACGCGTTGAAGGCGAGCGCCGCTAGGCTCGCGGCGTACGAGTGGTTTGCGCCGCCAAAGCAGGACGCGGAGGCGAGGCGCAAATAAGTTAGGGCGGACGACGCCGCAGAGTCATTCGACTCGATGCCTTCGTCGTGGAAGGCCAGGAGGGTGAGAGCCGTGAGGGAGGGCGTGTCGGGGCCGAGCGAGTAGAGCGGCGAAAACGCGGTGCGATGGGTGAGGTTAAAGCTGCCGTCAAGATTTTGAGTGGAGCGGAGGAAGGTGAGGGCGGCGCTCGCGTTCGAAGCGTTGAGGGCGTCCGCGGCGCGCAAACCGCGCACGGCAAGAGCGGTGTCGACGGTGCTCTCAACTTGGTTCCAGTCCCTCGTCGCGTTCTGCTCGTAAAAACCGATAAAGCCTTGGCGTTGAAGGGAGAGAAGGCGAGAAGACGCGGAGGCGTTGAGTTGCGAGGCGTTCGCGAGGCGCGCGACCGCGTAGAGCTCCAAGCCTGGCGCGTCGGCTTCACCCCACGTCCACGACGCGGGGTTTTGAAGATCCGCTTGAATGAAGGTGAGGCCGGACGCGATGGCGGTCGTGTTCGTGGAGGATCGATTCAGCGCGAGGAGAGGGAAGGGCGTGCAGATGGCGTCCCAACAATTCGCTCCCCCAAAGCCGCCGTTCGCGTTCTGGTTGGCTTGCAGCCAGTTCAAGGCGGAATTCAACGGGGTGGCGGGCGTGAAAGAGGCGAGAAGGAGCGAGAAAAGTAGTGCGGCGAAAAAAAATCGAGTCATGAACCCACCCAAACAAATTTATTGGATGAATCATCCAACAATAGCGAAAGGCTTGCGTCACTCCGGCAATATAAGCATTTTTGAATTCAACCAACACACCGTGAAAAGAGAATGGAGTGCATTGAACTCGCCAAAAAATACCGAGAACCCAAAACCGGTCCCCGCCCCGCTTTCCGGCGCGTCGACTTACTCCGCGCCCTCGACCTCCTGCAAACCACTCCCCTCGCGCGCGGCAATCTTGCGCGGCACCTCAAAATCGGGGAAGGCAGCACGCGCTCCATCCTTCGCTACTGGAAAAACGAGGGCCTTCTGAACAACATTAAGCGCGGCATCACCCTCACGCCCAAGGGCGTGAACGCGAAAAACGAGTTACACCGCCTCGTGCCGCAAACCGCCGACGTGGAGGCGCTCAACGCGACCGCGAACCAGCCCTCCTACGCGCTCCTCGTTCGCGGAGAGCGCGAATGTTTTCGGCGCGGCACCGAGCAACGCGACGCCGCTGTCCGCGAAGGCGCACAGGGCGCCACCACGCTGTACCTCGCGAGCAGCCAGCGTTGGCACTTTGTGGGGGACTCCGAATACGCGCGCGGCTTAGACGCTCAAACGGAGAGCGTCTTCAACCACCACTTTTCAACTCTTGAAACGGGGGATGTCCTCATCTTGTGCTTTGCAGTCGACGACGTGTTGCGCGAGCGCGGCGCGTGGGCGGCTCTCCTCAGCCTTCACGCCAACCGAACCGCGTAACCAGCGGAAAGAAGGAAAGGCTTTAAGAGGCATAAAGAGTTAAGGAGGTTTAGAGTTGGTGACCCGCCGTTATGCCCGACCACGCACCCGCCAAAACACCGATTGCACTGGAAAGCATTCGCAACGACCTATCCACGCTGGACGCGAAAATCGCGCTCTTAGTCGAGAAAATGAAGAACATCGAGAAGAACAACGAAGTGCTGGGCCGCACGCTCGTCGCCATGAATGAACGCTTGCGAAAAGTGGAGGCCGGGGCGGGCAGCATCGGGGCGCCAAGGCCTGGCTCGGCGCCGAGTGCGGAAGTCGCGGAACTCAAAGCCAAACTCGCCGAACTCGAAAACAAAATGGTGCCCCGCGAAGAAATCAAAGAGTTACGCTATGTCCTCGAAACCATGAACCCCCTCGACTACGCCACCCTCGAACAAGTCGAAGAACTCA
>JBBILJ010000093.1:0-3361 GCA_037444945.1 Microcaldota archaeon
AGGTAGCGCAAGTAACCCCATTTTCGGATGCGGCGAACGCTTACGCGGGTCCACGCTTTGTCGACGTAAATGACTTTTCCGTACTTGAGGGCGCGGGATTGGACGTCAACGTCTTCGCCCGTGACGAGCTTGACGTTAAAGCCCCCGATTTTTTTGAGGACGTTGCGGCGCACCGCCAAGTTGCTGCCCGGCGCGGTCGGAAAGCCGAGCACGGCGGCCACGTAGAAGAAAATCCACGCGATGGTACGCGAAAAAATAGACTCAATCCAGTTGCCGTCCCACACGTCCACGCCGCCGAACGCGCCCACCACTTTTTTGTCTTCAAAAGCCGTCCAGAGGTGTAGCAGCCACGTTTCGGGGGGTAGGGAGTCCGCGTCCGTGAAGACGACGATGTCGCCCTTGGCCGCGTTGAGTCCGGCGTTGCGACCCGCGCTAATCGTGTGCACGTGCTCGTACACGGTGCGGCAGCCGAAACTGTGCGCGATGGGAATCGTTCGGTCCTTCGAGTGCCCGTCTGCCACGATGACTTCGAAGTCCTCGTCCCAGTAAAATCCTTTCTGCGCCCGCAGAGCGGCGAGCAGGTGAGGAAGGTATTTCTCCTCGTTCAGTGTCGGAATCACGACACTGACTTGAAGCTTGTGGCGGCGCGGCATGCACGGGAGAGGAAAACGTCGTTTAAAACCCTCACCCTCCTAGCCCTTTGCATGAAACCGAACGCGAGTCCCGCCGTCGCCGTCCGCGGAGTCGCAAAAACATTCCGCAGCGGTCGCGAAACCGTGCACGCGCTGCGTGGCGTGAGCCTCGACATTCGCGAAGGCGAAGTCTTCGGCCTCCTCGGCCCGAACGGGGCCGGCAAAACCACGCTCATCTCCGTCCTCGTCGGCCTCACGAAAGCGGACGCGGGAAGCGCGCACGTTATTGGCCTCGACGTCGAGCGGCAGCGGCACGCCGTGCAGCAGCGCATCAACCTCGTGCATGGTTTTAGCGGCGTGCAACTCAACCTTACCGCCCTTGAACTTATGCGGTACTACGCGGACTTGTACAATGTGCCGCAGCCCGAGGCGCGCATTGAGCGCCTCCTCAAGCTCGTCGGCGTGTGGGAGCGCCGCAACCAGTTCGCGAGCCTGTACTCGAGCGGGTACCGTCAGCGATTCTTCATTGCGAAAGCCCTCCTCAACGAGCCGCACGTTCTCTTCCTTGACGAACCCACGGTCGGCCTTGATGTTGACATGGCGATTCAGGTGCGCGAAGTCATCCGCCGCCTCCACCGTGAAGGCTACACGATTCTGCTCACTACGCACGACATGAAGGAAGCCGAAAACTTGTGCGACCGCATCGCCCTCATTGCGCGCGGCCGCATTGTGGCGCAAGGCACCGCCGCCGAACTTAAGCAACTCGTGAAGAAGGAGGAAGCGATTCGCGTTCACGGCACCCTCCAACCCGCCACTAAGCGGCGTCTGCAAAAACTGGCGGGAGTGCTCGGTGTCGCGACGCATCGCTCGACGACGCGTCTTCTTGTCGAGAACCCGCGCGTTATGACGTCGGTGTTGCGCGCTCTCGCCGATAGCGGTGATGATGTTGATCGCGTGCACCGTGAGCAACCCTCGCTTGAGGATGTGTTCCTCAAGCTCACCCATCAAGGTCTCGAAAATGACGACGGAACCGCTTAAGGAGCGTTCGGACGCGGATGCGCGCGAAATCGAGCGCGCCAAGGAGCCCCTCGCACGGGTGCGTCGCGCTTACTCGCAAGCTTACCGCGCGTTCCTCCTCATGCGGCGGGACGGGTTTCGCCTTCTGGACGTGACGGTGTGGCCTCTTGTCGTGCTGGTGAGTACCGCGCTGCTCGTTGGTTACTTTTCTTCGAATCCGAACGTGATGGGTCTCGTCATTCTCGGCGCGCTCGGCTGGCGCGTCCTTTATTGTTTTCAAATCGAGCCCGTGCAGGGCTATATGGATGAGTATTGGTCGGATTCGCTGGATCAACTCATGATTAGCCCTCTGCGGCGAGTCGAGTTTCTGGCGGGTGGCTTGGTGAGCGCGGTTTTCAAGAGCGTGATTGTTTCCGCGCTCTTTCTCGTCCTCGGCGCGGTTTTCTTTGGTTACGCGCCTTCGAACTGGTTCGCGGTTCTCGAGGGCGTGCTCGCGATCGCGTTTACGGGCATCATCCTCGCGATTTTTAGCCTTGGCGTCGCGTATCTCAAGGGGCGCGACGCGTTCGCCTTCATTTACGCGTTCCCGGACTTCATCGCCGTGTTTAGCGGCGTCTTCTACCCCATCAGCGTCTTCCCTGAACCCTTACGCTCCATCGTGCAACTTCTTCCCTCCTCGTACGCGTTCGCTATCCTCAAAACCGCGGTCGGCTTTCCCGCCCCAAATTACACGCTCTTCTTTTTGACGTGCGCCGCGTGGCTCGCGATCGCTTACTGGTTCAACAACTGGGCCTTCAACGCTGCCCGCCGCGACGGCAAACTCGCCAAACTCCAATAATGCGCGAACTCATCCCCTCCAGGGGTCAGGAGTGGCGACCGATTTTTTGTAAAACAAGGTGGGACTGGAAACGCTCGAGCACGCGAAAACCGCGCTGCCGAAGCGCCGCAGCAAATTCGGGGTTTTGGTGTAGTGCCTATAAGCGTCCGCTGGCTCCTTCCAGACTAGTTTTGGCTCGCTTCCAAGCCTCTGTTATTTCTTCGGGCGGTTTTTCCGCAACGTGTCGAGCCGAATACCGGCCTTTCCGAAAGTAGGCGTGACGCACGATGGATGAGGGTTGGGAGGGGTGGAAGCGCTTTTGTAGGTAGCGCGTCGCTTCGTCAATGGTTTTGCCTTGGCGGAGGAGGGCGAAGGCGCGGGCGCGTTGGTG
This sequence comes from Microcaldota archaeon, assembly GCA_037444945.1. Lineage (GTDB taxonomy): Archaea > Micrarchaeota > Micrarchaeia > Norongarragalinales > JBBILJ01 > JBBILJ01. The sequence goes on from JBBILJ010000093.1 coordinate 2,858, forward strand.
CAGCGATATTTTCAACAAGATGCGAGGCATGAGGAGGGTAGGCGGCGCGGCTTATTTTAACGTTTCACAAGAAAGAGAGCAGAAACGGAAGGAAAAAAAGTTACGCCGTGGAGGCGGTTGGCGCCGGGTTTTCGCTGCTGGCTTTGTCCATTTTGACTTCGACGAGCTGGGAACCGGTTTTCGTCATGGCGACGCCGACGAGGCAGTCCACGCTTTGGTAGACGCTTTGGTTGTGGGAGACGAGGAGGAATTGGGAGTCTTTAGCGAGTTCGCGGATGAGTTGAGCGAGTTTGCGTGAGTTCTCTTGGTCCAGCGCCGCGTCAGCCTCGTCGAGGATGCTAATCGCGGACGGGTTGTAGCTTTGAATCGCGAAGAGGAACATGAGGGCGATGAGGCTTTTTTCGCCGCCGCTCATCAACTCGAGGTACTTGACTTCCTTGTTCTCTAATCGCACTTCCATCGTAAGGCCACCTTCGAGGGGTTTCTCGGCGTTCTCCAGAAAGA
>JBBILJ010000094.1:0-3345 GCA_037444945.1 Microcaldota archaeon
CCTGCCCCTCCTGTGGCGCCCTCACTCAACCTCGCAAAAGCTGTCCTGAGTGCGGCAAATTGTTCCTACCGAAGGAACCCGTTTGTCCCATTGACGGCTCGAAACTGCGCGAGAGCGAGCCGCAAGCCTTCCCGTTCGCGACCGCGTTTGGCAAAGCGTGCGAGAAAGTGAAAGCCCGCCCGGAAAGCGTGAAAGGCGTGGTGGGGTTGATTTCGAACAACAAAACCCCCGAACCCTTGGAGAAAGGCATCTTGCGCGCCAAGTACGACGCGTACGTGTTCCGCGACGGCACGTGCCGCTTCGACGCCACCGAAATTCCCGCCACGCATTTTTCTCCTAAAGACATACACGCTGACATAAACCAACTGCGAGAGCTGGGTTACGCGAAAGACATTTACGGCAACCCGCTCGAACGCGACGACCAAGTGCTCGAGCTCAAAGTCCAAGACGTCATCCTGGCACGCAATGCGGCTCACTATTTTCTCAACATCGCGGCCTTCATCGACGACTTACTCGTTTACTATTACGGCCTCAAACCGTACTACAACGCGTCCAGCGCGGCGGACTTGCTCGGCCAACAACTCGTCGTCATCGCCCCCCACATCTCCGCCGGCATCCTCGGCAGAATCATTGGTTACGCGGACGTCCGCGGAATCCTCATGCACCCCTACATGCACTGCGCCATTCGGCGCAATTGCGTGAGTGAAAAAACAATGGTATACTACGAAAACGATGGGCGAACTCACGCCGAGCCAGTCGAAGTCATGTTCAATCACTACGCCCAATCCCATAACGCCGTTCGAGCGGGGAACGCGGACGTTCTTGAACTGCAAGCAAAGGTTTTCGCCTTAGGGGCAGATGAAAAAGGTCAGTTTGAGAAGAAACGCGTCAAACGGTTGATGCGCCGCTGGCACGAAGGCAAACTCCTCCAAGTCACCACCTCCGCAAACCAGGAATTGGAAGCCACCCCGGAACACCGCGTGTGGGTGTTCAACCCCGAAAGCAAACAGCTCGAAGAAAAAACCTTGGACGAGTTGCGCGAAGGTGACCTCCTAGCCTCCCTCAACCAGTTCAAAAGCCCTGCGAACAAACAAGAAGAGATTGACCTCGTTTCTTGGCTCTCCAACGACAAAGAAAAGAATCACCTTACGGTTCGCACGAACGCCGCCTTCTGTCAGAAAATCAAAAAACAGTTTGGTAGTTATACGACGTTCGCGAAGAAATTCGGGCTTTCCCAGCGAGAAGCGTATAACGCACTTGGCCGAAAACCTTACGCCATTCCTCTTTCAGCTTATGAAAAATTGCGAAAACTCGGTCTCGCAAGCGAGAGGGAAGAAGAAACGTTCCGCATTGGTTTTAAGCGAAACTTCGGCGCATTACCCTTACGCATTCGGATTGACGAAAACCTCGCCAAGCTCTGCGGGTACTACCTTGCCGAAGGGTGGACGTGGGTTTCTCGCGTTCCGAACAAAGAGTCCTATCATGTCGGCATCGCCGCGTCACGAAAAGACGTTCAAGCGGAAATTCGCGGCTTGCTGAAAAGCGTGTTCAAGACTCGCGTAACTTCAAGCGCGAAAGACGTCGTCGTGACGAACAAACTTGTTTACAAACTCATCACTGAAAAATTCGGGTTGGGAAGTAGCGCGTACGAAAAACGAATCTCCGACTTTTGTTTAAACTTCTCGGCGGAAAACGCGTGGGCGCTCGTTTCCGGCATGTTTCAAGGCGACGGCAACATCTGGAAGCGCGAACTCAAATACACGACCGTTTCGCCCGAGCTCGCTTCCCAACTCTACTTCCTGCTCAGTAGAGTTGGCTGCACGCCCTCCCTCACCACTGAGCAAAACAAAGTCATCCGATCTGGTCTCGTTTATGAAAAATATGTGGCAAAAGGACGTAAACCTCCTGTCGAAACCGTCTACTACGTTCGGTTGAACTCGGTTCACGCTGAACACTTTGCGAGAAACGCCCATCTGATCGGTGAGAAACAAAAAAAACTCGCGAAGGTCCTTGACGGGAGGGGGAAGAGCAGAATCCTCCTCCATGAAAGCATTCGGCTCTCGAAAGTCAAAAGCGTGCACGAACGCCACGTCAAAGAATTCGTGTACGACCTCGAATTGGCGAATCAAAGCAAGATTTTCGCTGCAGGAACCGGTATGCTCCTCTCCCACAATTGCGATGGCGATGAGCAAGCGGTAATGTTATTGCAGGACGCGCTCCTCAACTTCTCCCTCTCTTATTTGCCGGAGTCGCGGGGCGGTAAGATGGATGCGCCGCTCGTGCTCACGATTCAACTTGACCCCGCGGAAGTGGACGATGAGGTTCACGCGATGGATTGTGCGGGTGAGTACCCTCTTGAGTTTTATGAGGCTACGATGCGGTACGCCAACCCCGGTGATGTGTCTGCTGTCATGGACACTGTCTCCAAGCGCTTGGGCAAGGAAACCCAGTATGAAGGCATCCGCTACACGCATTCGGGAACGCTGGACGCTCCCACGGTGTCGCGGTACGGGCAACTCAAAAACATGACGCAAAAAGTCCGCGACGAGCTCGACTTGATGCTGACGCTGCGAGCGGTGGACGCGCCCCAAGCGGCGGAACGCATCATCAGCAATCACTTTTTCCCCGACTTGTACGGCAACCTGCACTCGTTTAGCAAGCAGCAATTCCGCTGCGTGGACTGCAACGCCAAATTCCGCCGCGTCCCCTTAAGCGGCAAATGCCGCAAGTGCGGCGGAAAACTCCTCCTCACCATCAACAAGGGCGGAATCGAAAAATACCTCGCGATTTCCTTAGAGATGGCGGACAAATACCAACTCCCCACCTACATCAAGCAACGCCTCCAACTGCTCGACCGCGAAATCAAAAGCGTCTTCGCCGACGAAAAAGAAACCCAATTCAGCCTCGCCGACTACCTGTAAAACCTCCAACCCAACCGACCACCACCCCCCGCCCACTCGCATTTTAACCCTCCTGGCGTGAATCCTAAAATGCCGTACAGCTTCTCTCCCTCGTCTCTCTCCTTGCTTTCCGACTGCGGGCGGTGTTTCTGGCTGCAGTTCAGCAAGGGAGTGAAACGCCCGGAAGGCAGGGTGAGCCACTGGTCGATACCCCTCTGAGTTGTTTTTAAATGAAATCGAAAAGAAAGGTTAGCGCAAAATCGAAGGGAATTCGAGTGAGCGAAAAAACACTAGCCAAACGTAGCATTACGAGCCAGCGACAGCACGAGTTTCTGAATAAAATCCACGTCAAAGACTGCATCGCGTTCATGAAAGAGCTTCCCGATTCCTGCTTATAGTTAGTCTCTTAAATATTGGAACATTTGAGGCATGTTTTTAGGGTTGT
>JBBILJ010000095.1:0-3318 GCA_037444945.1 Microcaldota archaeon
TTCGCGCATTGCGGAAGTTTCGCGCCTGCTGCGCCCCGTAGGGCCTGGGCCCTTGTCTCAGTGCCCATCTGGAGGCTACTACTCCCATAGCCCCTACTGATTATTGGTTTGGTGGGCCGTTACCCCACCAACAGCCTGATCAGCCGCAGTCCCATCGTCGAGCGGTACTTCTCCGATTCGAAGCCCTTTTCGCCCACCCAACATTCCAGTTCGGGTGGACTATCGTGGGATTCACCTCAATTTCTCAAGGTTGTCCCCGTCTCGACGGTAGGTTGACCACGTGTTACTCAGCCGTACGCAAAGACCGCAGGTGCGGTCTTGATACTTGCATGGCTAAATCGCAATCCGATAGCAGTGCCCTCCAGCAGGATCAACTGGAGTTGAGTCACAAGAACTAAAACTCTCTCACTGCTCCCAAAGCCTTCCTCAAACCCGAAGCGCCAACCCCGATTCAGAAACACTGTTGCATGGTGGGGCGTGGCCGCCGACTCGAGTTCTCACGAAACGCTCTTCGAAAGCCGGTCCTAGCAGAACTCGACGATGGACGGGAACGCGTCAACCCCCAAACCTTCAAGCCCGGGAGGGCGTGGAGTGGAGTCAGGTCCCAACAGAGTCGTCGGAATCAGTCATCGCAGAAAAAGCTACTGATTCACCCGCAGGAGCGGCGTTATCAAAAGCGGGCACTCCCCTTTCGCGAGAGTGCAGGCTAAAGTTTGCCGACACGAATATATAAAGACTCGCTTACCACCAAAAACAGCCCCGAAAGCCCCTACAGCGCCCGAAAACGCAAAGCAGGCGGGCGCAGTTCCACAAAAAAACGCGTTTTTATAGTGGGAAGGGAAGTGGGCGCGAAAAGAAAATTTGTTCAGAAGCGCTTGAGGAGGTCAACGCGGCGGTCGCGAAAACCCATGGCGCGGTAGGCGGCGAGGGCGTTTTTGTTGTACAAGAGACGTGAGAAAAGAGACGGAGGAGCGAGTTAGCCGGTATCTTCGAGTTGTTTTTCGAGGTCTTTGAGGGTGAGTTTGATGTCGATTTCTTGTTTCGCGATTTCGGCGCTGCTCTGCTTGTACGTGTCAAGGTCGGAGTCGCCGTGCAAGTATTGCCGCTTGGCTTCCACCTTCATTTCGTCGAGGTCGTGCTTGCGGGCTTGCGCGCGATCGATTTGGTCGCGCAGTTTGGCTTTGAGGCGCTTGCGGCGCGTGTCCGCGTCCTCCGCCGAGTAAGCCGGTTCGGGGTGCGGGCTAAAGCCGGGGAGGTAGCCTTTCGCGTAGAGCAAGTAGAGGAAGATGGCGGCGAGAAGGAGGAGGATTAAATCCATCGTGGACTCGGATAGGCCGAAGGGGAGGGCGAAGAGAGCCACGATTGCCATAATCGTAGAGTGAGCGAGGGGAGCGTTTAAAGGCTTTTGTTGCCGGGGGCGTTAAGGCCGCTGCGCAGCCGACGAGGGAAGGAGGTGTTAGTTGATGATTTTGCGCCGCAGCAGCCAGGTCTTGACGAGTTGGGTGAGGACGAGGTAGGCGAAGAGCATGGCGGCCAGAAGCGGGAAGAAAGCGAGAGGGAGTTCGCCGAAACCTAAGTAGGCGCGCAGGGGAGTAGTGACCGTGATGAGGGCGGCGGCAACGATTAGGAGGGAGAGCAGCAGAAGGGGCAGGCTCGCGCGGCTTTGCAGAAACGGAATTTTGTTGGTTCGAATCACGTGAATGACGAGGGTTTGCGTGAGAATGCTTTCAATGAACCAGCCGGCTTGAAAGACCGGGGCAGTGGCGAGCGACGTCGCGCCGAAAATAAACCACATGACGGCGTACGTGAGGAAGTCAAAGATGCTGCTGACGGGACCAATGAACACCATGAAGTGACTGACGCCGGAGAGGTCCCACTGCGTGGGTTTAGTCAACGCTTCCGGGTCGACCGCGTCCGTGGGGATACCGAGCTGGGAGAGGTCGTAGAGGAAGTTATTGAAAATAATTTGAATTGGCGCCATGGGAAGGAACGGCAGGAAAATGCTGGCGCCAACGACGGAAAACATGTTACCAAAATTCGAGCTCGAACCCATGCGGAGGTACTTAATGGTGTTAACGAAGGTGCGGCGGCCGTCATCCACACCTTCATAGAGAACATGAAGGCTTTTGCGCAGCAGGATGACGTCCGCGGACTCTTTTGCGATATCGACGGCGGAATTCACCGAGATGCCGACGTCCGCGGTTTTGAGCGCGAGAGCGTCATTGATACCATCACCGAGGTAACCCACCACGTGCTTGTTGCGCTGCAGAGCCGCAATGATGCGTTCCTTTTGGATGGGGAGGACACGAGCAAAAATCGTGTTTTTCTCGACGAGGGCTTGAAGGGATTCGTCGCTCGCGTTTTGGAGATCGCTGCCGGTAATGACGCCTTTAACAACGAGGCCGACGTCGCCCGCGATTTTACGATTGACGAGTTCGTTGTCGCCCGAAAGGATTTTGACTTCGATGCCGCGCGCGATGAGTTCGCGCAGCGATTTCTCGGCGGATTTCTTGGGGGGGTCGAGGAAGGCGAGAAAACCCTCCAGAGTGAGAGCGCGCTCATCGGCGGGCGAGTAAGCACTCGTGCGCGCGGCAAGGGGTTTGGAGGCGAGGGCGAGGACGCGGTACCCGTCCGCGCTGAGCGCGTCGTAGAGTTTTTGGGCCTTGCGCTTTTCGGTCTCCACAAAGGGGACGCGTTTGCCGTTGCGGGACACGTGGTTGCAGAGCGCGAAGAGGCCTTCGGGGGCGCCCTTGGTGACGAGGAGGCGGTCGCGGCCTCGCGTTTTTTCGATAATGACGCTCATGCGGCGGCGGAGAAAATCGAAGGGAATTTCGTCGATTTTGCGGTAGCCATGCGTGTCGAGGCCTTCGTGCTCGAGGACGGCTTTGTCGAGGGGGTTGCGCAGCCCGGTTTGATGGAGGCTGTTGAGGTAGCCGAGGAGGAGGACGCGCTCGCCGCGCTGCCCGTCGGTGTTGACGTGGCGGACGAGCGCGATTTTGTCTTCGGTGAGGGTTCCCGTCTTGTCGGTGCAGAGCACGTCCATGGCGCCGAGGTTCTCGATGGCGGGAAGGCGCTTAATGATGACTTCTTTTTTCGCCATGTCGGAGGCGCCCTTGGAGAGGTTGGCCGTCACGACGACGGGAAGCATTTCAGGGGTGAGGCCGACGGCGACGGCGAGCGCGAACAGGATGGCTTCGAGGATGTTTTGCTTGAGCACCGCGTTGATGAGAAAGATGACGAGGGCTAGAATGAAAATGAAACGAATCATGAGCAGGCTGTAATCGCGGATACCGTGATCGAACGCGGTCTCCCCAGCGG
>JBBILJ010000096.1:0-3222 GCA_037444945.1 Microcaldota archaeon
GACGGGAACGTCCTTTTCGATGAGGGCCAGAGTGCCGTGTTTGAGTTCCCCGGCCGGCATGCCTTCCGCGTGCACGTACGAAATTTCTTTGAGTTTGAGCGCTCCTTCGATGGCGACCGCGTAATTGATGCCGCGCGCGATGAAGTATGCGCTCGGCGACGTTTTGAGGCGCTGGGCGAGCTTGCGCGCCTTCGCGTCGTTCTCATACACGACGCGCCCCGCAATCTTGGAGATTTCCGTGAGTTCGGCTTGGGCACGGTCGTATTCGCCGCGCATCGCGAACGCGACGAGATAGAAAACGGCGAGCTGGTTAATGAAACTCTTCGTCGCCGCCACGCCAATTTCGGGGCCGCAATTGATGTAAAGCACTTTGTCGCTCTCCCGCGCGAGCGTGGAGCCCACCACGTTGACAATGCTGTAAATCTTGGCACCGCGCGCCTTGGCTTGTCGCACGCCCTGCAGCACGTCCGCCGTTTCACCCGACTGACTCACCGCGAGCACAATGGTGTTCTCGTCCACCTCGTGGCTAAAGTACGGGAACTCCGAGCCAATCATGACTTCGCCGAAGCGTCCCGCCACTTTGTTGAATAAATAGCGACCGATGAGGGCCGCGTGGCGGGCGGTGCCGCACGCCACCAAAATCACTCGTTTAGCTCTCTTCACGTCCGCCGCGAACGACTCCACGGCCTTCTTGTCCTGTTTGAGCGCGGCAAGAAGAGATGCGGGCTCCTCATTGATTTCTTTTTGCATGAAGTGCTCAAAGCCGCCGAGGTCGCTCTCTCCGACCTTCCAAGTCACGGTCGTGAAGGTTTTGCGCACGCCTTTGCCGTCGAAGGTGGTGAAGGATAGTTTGTGCGGCTCGAGAATGGCGAGTTCGCCGTCTTCCATGGCTGTGAACTGGTTCGTGTACTCTAGGAGAGGCAGCGCGTCGCTCGCCGCTAAGAACGCGCCCGTTTTTGCTTTCGCAATCAACAGCGGGCTCTCCCGCCGCGCCGCCACGAGCTTGCGCGGTTCTCGCGTCGACACCACGAGCAACGCGAGCGACCCTCGCGCGAGTTTCGCGGCTTTACCGACCGCCGTTTCGAGCGCGTCCCCGCCGTTCTGAAACTCCTCGATGAGGTGCGCGAACACTTCGCTGTCGGTCTGTGAACGAAACTCGTGCCCGCGCGCCTGCAAATCACTGCGAAGTTCCGCAAAATTCTCAATCACACCATTATGCACAATCGCGACAGACTCATCACACGAAAGGTGCGGGTGCGCGTTTGCCTCCGTCACTCCTCCATGCGTGGCCCAACGCGAATTGTGCGAGACGAATCCGTTCGCGATAAAGTTATGAGTGTCTGGAACGTAAAGGTCATAAACGTCAGTCGTGTCAGAGGTCTCTTCGACAATAGACTCGAGGCGTTGGAAGACAATGTCTGAAGTAAGGAAGTGGTGAAGCGCAGTGGCGAGCTCTGGACGGGCTCCCGAAACACGAAGGGATTGAAGGAGTTTCTGAGCGCCGCGCTGAGTGAGGTGGGTGGTGCTTGTACCGCGAACCTCTCTAACGTTAACGTGACCGTATGCAGCCCGAATGTTCGCGTAGGAGAGGGGAAAAACTTTCGTTTGAAACGCGAAACCCTCCATTTTTTCGAGGACGCGGAGAAGCCGCGCGCGCTTCTCCTCTACCGTAAACCCAATCTTTTCCGAGAAGGCGAGCAACGCGTCATGGTTATTGAGTGAAAGCCCGAAACTTTCCCCCCACAAAGTGGGGCGTTGCGAAAACGAGGCAAGAATGCCGAGACGAAGGAGATAAAGCTGGACGACGCGGATGATGGGCTCATTATTCATTCGAAGAAGAACTTGACGCGAAGACAGATTCACGCACCCTTCGGCGTCGAAGAGACCACGAAGAAAAGCCGCAATTTCTTCGTTAGTTGTTTTCCCAATAAAGGGAGGAATTTCTTTCGCGCGCCGTCGCAAGCAAAGTTCGGAAAAGTTGGTGCGCAGCCAATTGGAAAGCGGGAGACTTGAGAAACGCAGCTCCCACGCGTTAGCCGAAGAAATCTTTCGGAGCGCGGAAGGGAGGCCGAAGAGTTCGCGGCCCAACCGTTCGTACTCAACGAGAACCTCGCGACGCGCGTCTTTGAACCGAACGAAGCGATCACTCACATAACCGTCACCCGTCAGGTAGCCAAGGAATTGAAGAAGAGGTGGTGACGTTTTTTCGGGAAGGAACACAAAATTTCCGTGCGCCGAGTGCTCGCCAACGAGTTCGGAAGAAGGGATAGCGAACGCCTCACACAGAGCAAGAGCAACATCTTCACGAGCGCGTCGATCCCCCCGTAGCGCATGCTCAACCATTCCTCTTGAAAATCCGAGTTCGCGGGCAAGTTGAGGCACGCTTTTTCCGCTAGCGGACAACGTCTCGCGCATTTTTTCTAACCGTTTCTCTGGAAACCGATAGTACCGTCTTGCTTCAACCGGGCGAAGGGGCTGGCTTTCGCCTTGAATTCCGAATCGCTTGGTGGAGACGAGAAGATCGCCAGCGCGCAAACCCTTCACCTTTCTCTCCACAATAGCGCCAGACGGATCGACCGCGAAGAGCCGGTGCTCTCCCGTGCACCGAAGCGAAAACGAAGCGGTCTTTAGGTGAAAGAGTGTCGAGGGGGAGGAGTGGCGTCCACAAGCCGAAGTTTTTTCGGAAAACCGCCAACTCTCAAGCCCCGCAGAAAGAACTTCCTCTCGCTGAAGGTCGCGAATGCGCACTACTCTCCCATCGGCGAGCTGAACAAACGTGTCAGGGTGTAGGCAGTGTCCGATGCCGACGTGCCCCGTGGGAGCGTCGTTGAGGTTTTTGCGTTCGAGGTCGGAGATGGTTCCGACGCTTTTGCGGACAAAGAGGGTGCCGGCGTTTTCGATGCAGATGCCGGCGGAGTCGTAGCCGCGGTACTCGAGCTTACGCAGGCCGCGCACGAGGCGGTCGGCGGTCGCGAACGCGTTGCCATCAACCAAACCAATGATGCCGCACATGGAAACGCACGATCTTGTTACTCCAACACGCTGCGCCGGAAACGGGCGGCTGTTGGGGGCGAAGAGTTACTGCGCCAAAAGTTAAGAATGAAATGGGGGCGGATAGGGGATGAAAGAAAAAGCGGTTGGGAGAATGCCTCCTTGGGGTTGGCCGCTCCGCCGCTTCGAGGTGTGTGGGTGGAAAGGATCCCCCCTTTCCAAAGAAGTTCC
>JBBILJ010000097.1:0-1259 GCA_037444945.1 Microcaldota archaeon
GATGACTAAGAGGACGAGGAGGGCAGCAAAGACGTTCTTCATGTTAAACACCTGGGAGTGCGCCCCGCGCGGGCGCCAACTGCTTACTAAAGTAACGTTCAAACTCCCTTTTTAACTGCACTTTTTCTTCAAGTTCCGGGTTGAAAGCAGCGCTGGACGCTCGACGCAACCTTTTTCTTTTCCCTTCCGCTTGGCTTGGTTATGGCCGACAAAACCCCAAAGTCCTCCTCCGTCAACGCCTCCATCCTCAAAGCCGTTTACCCCAAGCGCGAGCCTTGGACGCACAAAGGCGACCACGGCCACTTGCTCATCGTAGCGGGGTGTGAGCGCTTCACCGGCTCCGCCGTCTTTAACGCGCTCGCCGCGCTGCGCGCCGGCGTCGACCTCGTCACCGTGATGGCGCCTGAGCGCGCCGCCGCCGTGGCGGCTCAAGCCTCCCCCAACATTATTACGGTCCCCTTGGACGGTAAGCGCTTCGAGGAGCGCCACGCCCCCCTCGTACTTACAGAACTCGAAAACCACTCGGCCCTCTTAATTGGCTGCGGGCTCTGGCGCGAAGAACCCACGCTCTCCGCCATCCTGCACGTGCTTAAGGAAAACAAAAAACCCGCCGTGGCGGACGCCGACGCGTTGCGCGCCCTCGCGCGCGCCCGCCAACCCGTTCGCAACCCTCAAACCATCCTTTTGCCGCACGCGAACGAGTTTAGCGCCCTCACCGGCGGCCTCGTCGCCCCGACCCTCGCCGACCGCGTCCCAAAGGTGGCGGCTGCCGCTAAGCAATACGGTAGCGTGGTCGCCCTCAAAGGCCATGAGGACATAATTGCCGACGGCCGCCCCGGCAAAGGCAACGGCCGAATCGCAGTCAACTCGACCGGAACGCCATTGATGGCGAAAGGAGGTTTTGGTGACACGCTGGCAGGCATCGCGGGCGCGTATTTGGCGCGCGGCGTGGACGCGTTCACGGCCGCGCAGGCGGCTTGCTTTGTGAACGGCAAAGCCGGCGAGTTGGCGGCTAAACGGCTAGGGGAGGGCGTGCTCGCAACGGACTTGTTTAACGAAATCCCGAACGTCATTCCTAAAAAATAAGGGTGAAAACGCATGCCTTTCGATAGACTAGTGCTCCCACTCTTCCTTGCTTCCCTCATGCTCGCGGGTTGTACCCAGAGCGGCGGCGCGCCGTCGGCTCAGCCCGCGAACTGGCAGCCGTTGTCGAGTACGACGCAAGCCACGCAGCAACCAACTTCCACGCTTGGAGCATC
>JBBILJ010000097.1:1312-3181 GCA_037444945.1 Microcaldota archaeon
GATTGAATCGAATGCGCCTGGCGCCGCGTCTCCTTACACCTTCAATGTCAAGTACATCGGCGAAGAAACTCTTAACGGGGAAGCAGTTTGGCACATCAAGACCCAGTTGGTCAACCCTCAACTCGTCGCGCCTGCCGAAACTGAAGTGTGGGTGCGTAAAACGGGGGGTTGCCTGAAGGTTTCCACCGTCGTGAATGGGCAACCCGTAGAACTTGACTGTAGTCTCAACGGTCAACTCCCTGGCGCCGTTGAGCCGTCCGGTAAATTCACCGAAACGGGTCTGGAAAGCGTCACGGTCGGGGCGGGAACCTTTCAAGCTACAACGTACGCGTACTCGTTCAATGGGCCGCAGGGAACCGTGTCGTCCAAGTACTGGAAGGCGGCCTCGGTGCCGGTCCCCCTCAAGTGGCAGTCCAGTGTGGGAAGCATTCAAACTACTGGAAGCCTTGATTCTTGGCGCGCCTGACGCCCCGCAAAACGAAGCCATTTGAGCGCTAGACTTGTTTTTGGAGGGTTTCGTACAAGGCCGCGTAAAGCTGCCGGCCTTTCTCAACGCCGTCGCGGAGTTGGTCTTCGCCGAGGCGCTCCACGCCGACATCCCGCGCCCCTTCAACGCCTTTGGCTTTGGCGCGTCGCTCCCCTAGGATTTCTTTGTAGAACAAGTTGTGGGACGCGGTGTTGCGGACTTCTTTGAATTCGCGTACTTGTTTGTAGAGGTAGAGAGGGATGACGCCTTCGTTGAGCAAGAGTTTGGCTTTTACGGCGCCCGAAAAATCTTTTTTGTCAAGGACTTTCTCGACGGCTTGGATGGGTTTGGCTTGCTCGCGAAAGTGGTTTACAATCAGGGCTTCAATTAGGAGGTCGACGAGCGCGTCCAAACGCGCCAATGCTTCAATGTAGTAGCCTTGCTTGGCGGGCTTCTCTACTTCATCGAGCAGGATGCCTTTGAGTTTTTGGTCCCAATCCATTTTTGAACACTTCAACAATAGTCTTTCTTCGGGTTTTTAACGAAGACGGCCGCCACCTTTCGGCGCGGGTACTCCACGCCACGAAACGGCGCGCTTTTTTTCTCTAATTTCACGAACACGACCGTCAAACCGAAACTCTCAAACAAGTTGCTCACTTCTTCTGCCGTAAAGTAATGGTACAAAATGTTGTTGCCGCGGCGGTACGAGTCCGCCTCCACGAGCTTGCCTTTCCCTTCCCGAAAATCGCCTTTCGCAAAACCCTGAAACACGAGCCGACCCCCGGTTTTGAGGACGCGCACGAGTTCCCCGGCCGCCTGCTTGCGCTCGCTGGCGAGCAAGTGGTCCAAAAAGTGAATTGAGAGCACGACGTCGAACTGCGCGTCGCGAAAAGGCAGTTTCGTGGCGTCTGCTTCAACCAGCTCCGCCTTCAACCCTTCTTTGTTGAGTTTTTCGCGGCAATGCCGCAGGGCAGTGGGGCTTACGTCGACTCCCGTCACGCGAAAACCATCCCGCACCAGAGGCACCAGCGTTTTGCCGTCCCCACAACCCGCGTCGAGAACGGTTTCCTCGCTGCGCCGCAATGCTAGAGTCGAGTGATTCGGTCGCCAGAGTTTGCCGCGCGTGCGGTAATCTTTTTCCCACGCGTACGCGTGCGGCTTGGCTTTCAACAAGTCGGCCAGAGGAGTAGAAAGAGGCATTGAGGAAAACCTTCGACGCGCGCCCTTAAGGTCGTCCGCGTCGCTGGTGAGCGAACAATTGCTTGGCCGCCGCCTTCGGCTTAGATTTGGCTTTGGCCGGGGGCGTGATGCCGACGCGCTCCGCGTGCGCCAAAAACGCGTCGAGGGCGGCGCGAAACTGCGGCAGAGGGACGCGGAACTTGAGTTGCGCGTATTTCTCGCTC
>JBBILJ010000098.1:0-3162 GCA_037444945.1 Microcaldota archaeon
GCCCGGCATCTACATCCCCAGAAAGTTCGGCGTCCGCTTCGAAGACGTCGTCATCCTCTAATCGTCCGAGTCGACCCTCAATGGCGAAAACCCGCGCGGGCTGGAGAGTCAAGCACCGCCGCCCTGAAACCCTTGGCGCGTCGGCGGACGAGTTTTACGCGGGCGAATCCGCCGCGCGTTACGCCCAGCACTCCGCACTACGGCGCATGCAGCAAGCCCTTACCCTGCGCGCCCTCACTCTCCTCGAACCCCTCCCTTCTAAACCGTTTTTTTTGGACGCGGGTTGCGGTACCGGCATCTCCCTCGACGTGCTGCTCCAACTCGGTTATCGCGCCGTCGGCGTGGATGTGAGCGGCGCGATGGTGAAGCAAGCCCGCGTGAGGGGTTTGGACGCGCGCGTGGCGGATATGCGGGCGTTGCCGTTTAGAGCGAAAACCTTTGACGCGCTGATTTCGATTTCGGCTTTTCAGTGGCTGCTGGAAGGAAGCGCGTGGAGGACGGAATCCCTCAAGGCCGTGAAGGAGTTCGCGCGCGTCCTCAAACCCGGCTGCCCGGCCGTGATTCAGTTCTACCCCGAAAGCGAAAGCCAAGCGCTCGCCCTCGGCAAATTATTCGTCGCGAACGGTTTCGCTGGACGATTGGTGGAGGACGCGCCCGAAAACGCTCGAAAACGCAAAGTTTTTTTGGTGTTTCGGCGCGAGGCGGGTCAGGCTCGCGGGACGGGTGCGCGGGCGGCATTTAAACCCTCGGATTCGGCGAGCGCGCGAAAAAGGGTTTAAAAAACTCGGAAACCTGTTTTTTACGGGGTTCGCGTCGTTTTCGCTTTCAGTTCTCCAATCAATTCAGGGGAGCCGAGGGCAACAGAGTTTTTCACGCTGCCAAAAAGGTGGGTTTTTTATGAGCGAAATGGAAGAGCAAACCGCAGTCGCGGAAGCGCTGGAAGAGGAAGCCGAGGACGAGGAGTCGGAGCACTTGCCGTTCCCGAACGCGCGCGTCGTCAAAATCCTCAAAGACAACTTCAAAAAAGAACACCAAGTCAAGCGCGAAGTCAAGGAAGCCGCGAACTTGCTGGTGGGCGACATTCTCGCCGACATCGCCAAGCAAATGGATTCGGAAGAGTTCTTCACGCTCGGCCCCGAACACTTCAACCGCGCCTCGCGCAAGTACCGCGAAATCGAGTACACGCAGAAACGCATCCAAAAAATCAAGAAAGTCCTCGAAAAGCAGCGCGCCGAGTTCGACGAAATCATCGCGGAAATCGAACTCGAAAACCCGACGGCGCCCAAACCGCAAGCTTAAACCAAACCGTATTGAGTGTCGCATCAAATGGCGGAACCGGCCGGCGAAAAAAGCGGGGAAAAGCACGCTCCGACTTCCGCGCCAGCGCCCGCCGCCAAGCCGACCTCCGCCGTCCAACTCTCCCGCGAATTCGAGTCGCAGCGCCGCACTTTTTTGAGCGAACTCAAGAACCACGTAGCGGCGAACCGCAGCAACGTCGCGAAACTCAAAGAGCTCTTTAAGTCCGTTGACGCGGAACGCAAAAAGCGCGACGAATACACTGTCCTCGTGAAGGGTTTGAAGGAACGCAAGCTCGCGCTCTTTCGGGAACTCAACACCCTGCAGTCCCAGCTCGGCGAGCAAGTCGGGTTTCTCAAGGACGCGCAAGCCGACCTCGCCATCCCGTACCGCTCCTTGATGCGCCAACTTGAAGCGCTGGAGTGGAAGCAGCAAACCGAAGCCGTCACCCCCAGCCTCGAGAAGGAGTACTCCAAGCAAATCCGCGAAGTCCGCAAAATCCTCGGCGAAGCGGAAAAGCTCGCCCCGGTTGAGAGCAACGTGCGCGAACTGCGCAAGCAACTTCACCAAAAGACGGATGAGTTGCGCGATTTGCTCCACGAAATGGGCAAGAACGCGGCCCTGAGCCAAAAGCACCACGAAGCCGTCGTGGCCACGCAAAAAACGATTGACGCCCTCAAAAAACAAGTCTCAACGGGGTTCGCGGCCGTGGACGAACTCCGCAAAAAACTCGACGCCGCCACGGGGGAAGAATCGAAAATCAACCGCGAACTGCAGCAAACCCGCGAAGGGCAGCGCACGCTCGCCGAAAAGGAGCGCCGCGAAGCGTTTGAAAAGGAGCGGCGCGAGCGCGAGAAAAAAATGAAGGCGATGCGCAGCAAGGCGGAAAAAATCCTCGCGGACTTTCGAGCTGGCAAGAAAATCAGCCTCGACGACATGCGCGTCCTCACCGCCGCGGGACTGCTCTAACGTCAAGTGCCCCCCTGCGTAACCTTTTTCTCTCCTTTCCCTAAGCTCTAGTTATGGCTTCATCGTTGCGCGAGTACGCCTTGGAGTTTTCCGACCCCGTCCGCCCGTTCGGACACCCAGAAACGCTTCTCCTTTACGGTACCGTCGCTCCTGCGCTCTCCGGCTTTCTTAACGGCAAACTCCTGGCGGCGAAGAACTGGATTCCGAGCGGCCCGATGCCAACGCTGATTAAGCGAGGCTCCAAGGAGCCTTCCCTCTCAGTCAACGAACTCGCCGAGGGCGTGACGAAAGAATTGCTGCAAACGCGGGCGTCCATCGAGCACCTCGCCGACGCGAAGGGTAAAATCACGCTCCTGCAGGAAAAAATTTGGAGTTACTTTTTGCCGCGCAAGCTCGCAGACTTGTTTTACGCGACGAACGGCGAGTCGGCGGGCGGGGAGATTGAGCGCGTCTTCTTCGACCTCGACCGCGGCGCCCAGGTTTCGCACGAGGACGCGCGCCGTACCGCCCACGCTCTCGTGGAAGTCATGCTGGATGACGCGGATTATGCTTCCCGCGTCAAGCCCTTGCTGCGGTGCCCTCCGTTCGCGGCGTGGACGGGTTCCTCGTTCCACGTTTACTTACTCTTCAAAAAGCCGCGGCCTCACTCGCTCTACACTGAACTCTTTCGGTACTCGAAAAGCGAGCCGCTGGGGAGCTTGACGGGGCGTTGGGCGGCCGCGGTCGCGAAACAAACTAAACTCAAAGTCGTTGGCGGGCACGAGAAGCTCGCGAACGGAATCGTGCTTGACCCCTCGCAAACCCCGTCAGGGAAACTCTGCCGCGCTCCCTTGGGTTCGCTGCACATGAGGGACGCGAAGACAATTGACGGTGTCTCCGTTCCCCTTTTGCCCAGCC
>JBBILJ010000099.1:0-3099 GCA_037444945.1 Microcaldota archaeon
GGCCGTCGCCCACAACGTGAGAACCCTCACAACCCAGATTTATTGGACACTCTCGCGTTATCGCACTCTTTTTATAGGGCGGCGCACAGTTTTGAGTCATGGGTATTCTCGACTCGGTCAAGGGATTCTATTTCTCTTTGGAAGACAAATACTACAGCTTTTGTGATTGGCTAGCGGAGCGAGGGGTTCCAGTTTACTCGATCTTCGTCGACCCGATTGAGAACGCGGGTCTCCCGTCGTTCCCGTTCGCCGTCCTCATCCTTCTGCTCCTCGTCGGCGGCATCGCGTATCTCGCCACGGGCGGCTTCGGCGGCGGCACCACCACGCTCACGCTGCACGTGAGTTCGGACGCTGGACCGCTCGACGGCGTTCCCGTTTCTCTGCTAGTGGCGGGCGAGAAGGCGCCTCGCACCGCCACCTCACTCAACGGGTCCGCGAAATTCACGGACGTGCCCGTCGGCAAGACGGCGCGCATCGTGGTCAGTCAGGCGGGCTTTGAGCCGTACAACAAAAGTATTTCCATCGAGAGCAGGGGTAGCATGGAGGTTCTCCTTCAATCCCCGCAAGCTTCCCCGACGCCGAGCGCGCAAGCCAGCGTGAAACTCGTCGTGCAAGTGCTCGGCGACAACGGCAACCCCCTCCCTGGCGCCTCGATTCAATTCCAGTCCAGTGGCGGGGGTAGCGGGACGGAGTATAGTGACGCGCAGGGTTTCGCGACGCTCTCCACCTTCAGCACGCAAGACACGTTTAACGTGGACGTGTCCGCGGACGGTTTTAGTTCCCGCCAACAAACCGTTTTCGCTTCCTTGAAGAATTATGTGATTACGCTGGCGGCGAATCACAACCAACCCCCCGCTCAAACGTGCAGTCATCCGCCGTGCACGCGTTTGGAAGTGAAGGGGAGCGTGACGGTGAACGTCGCGAACAGCAACGGTGACGGCGTTCCGGCTCTCGTTACGCTCTACAACGTCGAACTCCTCTCCCCCTTAACGAGTGACGCGACGGACGCGCACGGCGCGATTCATTTTGACAGCGTGGCGGCCGTCGGTACCCTCGTGTACGTGAACGTTAAGCCGCGCGACGCCGCGTACGCGGATTACGCGGGTTTTGCGGACGCGAGGGAACTCAACGCCACCGGCGACGTCGTGTTCAACGTCGTCCTTAACTCCAAGACGCCTGCTCAAATCTCGACCTTTAACCTCACCGTTACCGACACGAACAAGCAAAGCCTCGCGAGCGCCGACGTCGGCGTTTACTTGAGTGAGAGTGGGCGCCGCGCGGACGCGGCGACGACGGACGCCAACGGGGCGGCGTCTTTCGAGCTCGCCGCCGGTCAATCCTACGCCGTCACCGCGTTTGAGACCGGGTATTTGCCGGGCCGCTTGGAGGGCGTGCACGCGGGGGACGCGAAAACGCTTCAACTCACTAAAGCCATTGCGGGAAATAACGCGGACTTGCGCGTCCACGTCACCACGAGTGAAGGCGACCCCGCCTCCGGTGCGGTCGTGGAACTGCTTTACGCGAATGACGCGTCGGGTGCCGCGACCGGTGTCCCCACCCAGACCGCGACCGCGGACGGTTCGGCGTCCTTCACGCAGCTCCCCTTGGGCGTGCCGCTGCGCGCGAAGGCCGTGTTGGGGAGCGCGAGCGGCCTCTCCGACTCCTTCACGCTGGATTTAAGTTCCACGACGAAAAGCGTTGACCTCACCCTCAACCCCACTTACGGGACCGTGATGGTGAAGGCGTTGGATGCAACCACCAAACTCGGCGTTGTGGGCGCGCGCGTGACGGCGCAGCAAAGCGGCGTCAATCCTGCGCCGGCGTGCGTGACGGACGCGAACGCCAAGTGCTCGCTGCGCGTCCAAGCGAATCTCGACGCGTCGCTGCACGTGGAAGCCTCGGGTTTCGCGGCTTTGGATAGCGCGCGTTTTGTGGTGGCGACGGACGAAAACCAAAAACGCGAAGTCGACCTCCTCCCCGCCTCCCTCGCGACGGACTTGAGAGTCGTGAGTTTTCGCGTGTTGGATCGCGCCGGTAACGCGGTGAGCGACTCGCTGGAGCGCGGCGCCGCCTACACGACCGAAATCGCGGTCAACTTCCCGTCCGGCATGGATTACTCGGGCGCGTTTTTGCGCGTCGGCGACCAACCCTCCCTCGACCAAGAACCCGCCGCGTTCACGGCGTACCAAGCACCCCCAGAGAACGGGGCGCTTAATCCCTCCATCGCGACGGGAGACTCTTTTGGCGCGGGCGCGTGTAACGCTCAAGCCCCCTCTTCGGGCACGAACTTTAAGTGGATTAATTACAATTACACCCAACCCGCGGGGGGGAGCGTGCACACCCTCACCGCGAGTTTGCGCGTGCAACCCACCGCGAAAAACTCGGAGCGCGTCAACGTGTATTATCGAGTGTGGGGTGTGCGCGGGGGCGCGACCCCGCTGACGCGGACCTCGGCGCGAGTGCGGCGAGCGCGGGCAAGGATTACTGTCAAGCCGCCTCGCTTTCCCGCTCGTTCGGCGTTCGGGCGGGGCGCGGGGTGTGCGACGAGAAAGCCTGTCTTTACCTTGGTTTCGCTGATAACGAGTCCGGTGCGCCTCAATCCTCCTTCACGGCGACGTTGAACCAGCCGTTCACGACGTTCTTTGGCGCGCAACCCTTCATCGACGTCCAGTCCCCCTACCTCAAAATCAAGTCGGTGAAGAGCGAAATCACGTTCAATTTGTACAACGTGACGGATTCCACCGGCTCGCAAACGGGGAGTGCTGGGGGCGCGTTTGAGAAGAAGTGGGGTTTAACCCTGGGCGTGGGTGAGCACGCCGACGGCACGATTAGCTCCACGGGCGTGTTCCCGACGGGCAACTCGCAAGTCACCCTCGAGTTCGGCGACCAAAACGGCGTCATCAAGACCCTCGACGGGTTTGTGAGTGTTGAAGGCACGGGGAGAATGACGATTACGCTCCAGCCAAACAGCCTTGCGGCGAACTCGCCGAGTGATTTAACGGCGACGGTGCTGCAAGAGAACGCGCGCCCCGTTACGGACGCCAAAGTGTATTTGAACGAGGGGCCGGGTAAACCCTTCAACGGCCAAGGTTTTGCCGG
>JBBILJ010000100.1:0-2936 GCA_037444945.1 Microcaldota archaeon
GTTCGGCGAGCTCGTCCGTTTCGTTTTCTTCGTCTTCGTACATGAGCAATCGCCACGCCTACGCACGATTAGGGGGTATAAAAGCCTTTTTGGGGAAGGCTGGCGAACGGAGAATGAGCGAAAAGGGGAGGGAAGAGAAAAGGAGAGTGAAAAGAAGAGGCGAAAACAAGGGGGGGAAGGGGGGTTTACCCCTTCTTGATCATTTTGCCGCCGTGCGCCTTCTTGACGTGATCCCAGAACTTCTTGGTGCACGCCGAAGGGGCGATGGCCGCAGTGCCGTAAACGTCCTGCATCGAGCAGGGGCACACGGCGAAGGAAATCGTCATTCCGCCAAAGGGTTTCTTAGCCATTCGATTCATCCACCTTTTACTAATTTTTGAGGGGGGTTTTTCCCTCGGAGACTCAATAGTGGAACCCAATTTTTAAGCCCTCGCTTTCCCTATTCGACGAGCGGGGCGGGAGACCTTATATTTTGCGCCCCCCTCCCGCTCTTCATGTCTTCTCGCTGGCGGTTCGCGTTCGCCATTCTTCTCCTTACCTCTTTTGCAGCCGCCGCATCCGTCGACATTTTACCAGCAAGCATTGAGCAGCAGAAGGAGGACGTAATCGTTTCGTTCGCCGTAGCGAACACGTACAACGTTTCGAGTGGCGTCTTTTCTTTCACCTACCCGCAAAACCACCTCGAGTACCAAGACAGCGCCCTCCCCGTGAACACGCCCTGCCGTGTCGAGGGGGGGCAAACCACGTGCACGGCGAACATTTCCGTCGTCGCGCAACGCCCCATTCAGCTTCGGTTTCGGATGCGGGACTACTTTCAAAACGAGGTTCTCGTCGTCGGGTTTAACCTCACCAGCAGGGACGCCTCCGTTGAGCGCTTCTATCAGTTTTCTCGCGCGCAGGACCCCAACGAAGTCAGTTTAAGCGTCCTCAACCTCGCCTCCCTCTTCTTCCTCGTTTTCGGCCTCATCCTCTGGCTCGTATCCTTTCGCGCGGCATCCGCATCTGTAGAGTCCCCTCGCTTGGCGCCGTTCGCGGAAACCGCAAAGCAGAACTTTTTCGCGCTCAACGTCCTCGCCAACCTCCTCATCGCGTTCAGCGCCATGTTTCTCCTCTCACCACAGATTTCGCCGCTCTCCCCACTGATTTTCGTTTTCGTGTTCGTGGCCGGGTACCTGCTCCTCAACCGCCTCGCGCTCACGTTTTCGCAGAACGAACGCACTATCCGCCGCATGAACGCCGCCGACATTCGTCGAGAAGCGCAACGCCTCCAATCCATGCTCTCCATCGCGAAAGTGCGTTTTATGCGCAACGAGATTGACGAAAAAACGTTCCGCGACGTAACCGGGCAGCTCGAACTTGAACTCGTCGAACTACAAGCGCGGGAACGCGAGTTGAGAGACGCGCAACCGCCTCGCGAGTAATTATTCGTTTTTCGGACGCGGACAACCCCGCGCCGAAGTTCCGCGTCCAATTTTTGGAAACGCGCTTTTTTGCGCGAACGCTTAAATGGGTTTTCGTCCTCCATGATAACGATTCAACTTCTTATGCGAACGACGGACCGCCTATACGAGTTCTTCGGTGACCCCCGCGTCGCCATCGCGCTCCTCCTCCTTTTCGGTTTCCTCGTTCTCGCGCACGCGCGCGCCTAAACCCTTAAATGCCGCTCCGCCGTCCAGTCTTTGGAAGTGCACGAAGCATGACGCAAAGCGAGTACCGATTCGATCCATTCAAAAAAGTCATGGTGGCGGTCGTTCCGAAACGCTCCCGCCGCCCTCAAGTGAGTGGCGCGCGAGCGCCCGCCGAACCGCTGTGTCCGTTCGACCGCGGCCATGAAGCCCTAACGCCGCCCGCCGTCCTCGCCTGGCCGTCCCCTCGAAAGTGGCGCGTGCGCGCGTTTGAAAATCTGTACCACATCCTTTCACCGGCGGTTCCTTTTGGTTTTCGCCGCCGCGGCGACGAGTATTCTTCCCCTGCGGAAGGACGCCACGAAGTCATCGTCGAGTCGCCCGACCACGCGAACCTCTTTCAAAACCTGCCCGCGTCACAACTCCGCCTCGTTTTTCGCGCCTACCAAGCCCGTTTTCGCGCCGCGTCCAAGCGTTCCGGCATCCGCTACGTGTTTTTGTTCAAAAACCACGGCAAAGCCGGCGGCGCGAGCATCGCTCACGAACACGCTCAACTCCTCGCTCTCCCTTTTGTACCCGAACTCATCGAGCGAGAAGAACGCCAAATGAAGAACCACTACTCGGGCACGGGCGCGTGCCTCTTCGAGCACGAGTTACTGGCTGAGAAAAGCAATTGGGTCGACGCGCGCGCAGGGTGGGTGAGTTTCGTGCCTTCCTTCGGGCGGTTTCCCGGCGAATTATGGGTCGCGCCGCGTCACCACGTTTCCGACTTCGCAGCGCTCTCCGCTCAGGACGGCGCCGCGCTTATGGAGTTGCTGCGGCGCAGCATTGCGCGCGTCGCGAGCAAGAGCACGGACTACGTCGTCGCTTTTCACTCCTTCCCCGAAAACCCCGCGCTCCACTTTCACGCGGAGATTTACCCGCGCTCGCGCAACAATTGGGCGGGCGTCGAGTACGGGACTGGTTTGATTGTAAACGCTTCCGACGCGGCCGCCGAAGCGCGCGACTACCGCAAACTCCGAATTAAGTAGATTGCAACGCGGAAGAAACGGAAAAGAAAAAAAGGGAAAAAGCGAAGGGGGGGCGCTAGTTGAGCGCCTTACTTTTTGCCTTTCTTCTTTTTCTTGGCGGCGAGTTTGGTTTCGCGAGCGGCGGCGCGCTCTTCTTTCGTTTTTTCCTTGGGGTTGAAGCCGAGTTCAGAGAGCGGCTTGTCGCCGTATTTCTCAATTTTGGCGTTGAGCTGCGCCGTGTAATCGCCTACCGTGTGGCCGGCAACCGTTTTTTTGAGTTTCTCGCCGTGCTTTAGCCCGC
>JBBILJ010000101.1:0-2934 GCA_037444945.1 Microcaldota archaeon
GGGTTTAGTCATCGCCGGCGTCGCCGCTTTCTACGTGTTTTACCTGACGTCGTGGGTGCTGACGACGGATCCGCTCCGAAACCTCTTCGGCAGCGGCCATTATAGTCTGCTGTATTTTGGCTACGATTTGTTGAGCATTTCCTTCATTTTCCTCGGCGTGTTCTTTCTCGCCAAGGCGTGGGGTCGCTGGCGCGGCAACGAAAACAACCCGTGGAAGCTGCGCTTCGAGGTCGCGGGTTTTGGTCTTTTCTCGTTTAGCGTCGCAATCGTGCTCGTCCACGACCTCCTCTTCGACTATCAACTCCCCTTCCTAACCTTGTTCTTGCGCGCCCTCGCCCAATTCGCCTTGGTGCTCATCGGCGCGTTTTACGCGTGGAAGAGTTACGCCCGTCTCAACGTCAAGGCGGCGAAGAAGCGGCGCTGAGTGATGCGCCCCCCCGCCGCGAGACCGCTCCCAATCGCTCTAGCCGTGGGCCTCCTCGAGGACGGCGGCCGCGCGCTGTTCACTGAAAAAACGTTGCCGCACGCCGCGCACGCGCCGCGCGGAGCCGCGCCCGCGGCCGTTTTCGAGCTTCCCGGCGTCCTGATTTTTCCGGGTGAGGACCCGACGGCGCGTTTGCGTTCCTCGTTCGCGGAATCGCTGGGTTTGGACGTGCAAGTGCACGGCGTCACGCGCGAATCCACGTTTAACGCGGGCAGCCGCAAACACAAGCACACTGTCCCCGTCTTGGTTTTCAAGGTGACGGCGAAAAACACCCGCGCGAAAGAAGGAGTCAAGGCGCGCTGGCTCCCCCTCCACAACCTCAGAGGCATCAAACTCTCACGCAACACGGAGTGGCTCCGCGCCTAGAGCCTTTTGTACGCTTCTTTTAAACTCGTTCTCTCCACCTCTCGTCCACGAGTTACCCCCAATACAAGCACGTTTCCCACCCCCTCGCGGCTCTCGTTAAGAAGCAGTTGCCGAACGCGGAGGCGCGCGTCGACCGCTTGTTTCGACGAAACATGCAAGACGGGTATCTCTTAGACGTTGACGCCACGCACGGCGTCGTCCAAATCATCAAAAAATAAGTGAACAGAATTATTTTTCGAGGTGGTTTCTCACCCACTCGTAGAGGCGGCTGGCTTGCCGGAGGATTTGCTTGGTTTCGTTTTCAGAGGGTTCGTCCGGCTCGTACTCGACGAGCGTTTTCAGGCGCAAGACGTCTTGAAACTGCTTCACTTTCTCGTCCACGCCGCTCAGCCCGCTTTGCTTAAGGAGGTAAACCGCGTCCTCGTGGCGCTGACCCGCGGAGCGCTTACCTTGATAACGCACGTTTAACGCGTCAACGCTCGAAATCGCGCAATGAATCGCGTTCAAAGCCGCGGCATTCCAATCCTCCGCCTCTTCCGCCGTCTTCATGGCGTCGAAGAACTCGCGCGCCTTGCCCCAGTAAACGCGGTACAACTCCCTTCGAACCTCTCGCGTTGAAACATTCATGCCCGTCGCCTCCGCTCGTACAGGACGATGCCGTCGCGCTCCATGTTTTGAAAAAGCGGCAAACTCTTCTTCGCCCTCAACTCGTCACGCGAGTGCACCAATGCGGCCAAGGGACTCCCGTACGCGTCGAGAGCCTCCAAGCCCGCTTCACTCGCTACCGCGACCGCTTCGCGTTTGTCGGACTTGGCCGGCACCACGAAGAGGACGTCTATATCGCTCGTCGGCCGCTCCTCCCCCCGCGCGAGCGAACCGAAGAGAACCACTTTTTCAACGCGCGTCCCGCGAACCCGCCTGCGAATTAATGTTTTGAGGCTTTCCAACGCGAGGGCGTCCAGTCGAGCGAGCCCTCGAAGGTGCTGCACGAGAAAATGCTTGCGCTGCAAACGGTAATGGTCCGCGTGCCCGATCCGCGCGCGCGTAATTACGCCGTTCGCTTCCAGCACCTTCAAAGACTTGAGGGCGCCCGGCTGCGAAAGGCCCGCCTCGCGCGCCACTTCACGCCCCGTGAATCCCTTCTCTGGAAAACGCAAAAAAACGCTCAGCACGGCGACGCGCCCCGGCGCACCCGCGACCCGCTTCCAAACCTCGTGAAAATACACGCGCATTCACCATAATAACTTTAGTTATTATATGATAACTCTTGTTTTTAAACCCCTGCGCGACCCCAAACCGTTGAAAAAAAGCGGCGACGCCTCAGAGTCGGCATTGGTGGCAGACGATTTTGTCGAGTTCGTCGGCGTCGAGTAAGTCGGCGCCGCAATTCCAGCACCGAGCTTCCGCGCGGCACGCGGAACAAACATTGACGCGCTTGTCTTCCGCCGAAACGATTTTGCCTTTTTTGCCGCGGCACTTAAAGCACGTGTATTCTTCGCGGCAGTAGTGGCACGTGCCGAACGGCTGGTCGCGCTCGTCGTAAATCGTTTGATGACAAGAAAGGCACAACATGAGCGAGTACCGCGGGGGTTTATTGGCTTTCGAAACTCTTAAAGCCGCCGCTTGCCCTTAGATACCTGACTGATGCTCATGGATTTGCTGGACGCCAGCGACCTCGTGGTGCCGAACGACGCGTACCGCGCCATCGTTGCCGAGTTGCGCAGCGTGCACGACGCCGAACGCCTCGCCACCAAATACCAGATTCCCGAGGAAACCCTGCGCTTGATGTACGCGCAAAACCTCTCGAACCACGTTCGAAAAAATTATCACCGCCTAAAGGCGCGCATCCACTACCTCACCAAAGAGTGGCTCGACGGCGCCTCGTTCAGTTCACTGGCCGCGCAAAACAGTTTTTCGCCCTTGATGATGGCGTCTCTCATTCTCCAAGGCCCGATGCGGTGGCACAAGCACCAATGGCAAGAATCCATCCACGACCTAAGACACGTGGGGGACGCGCGAATTCGCCGCGAACTCGAAGAAGCCATGCGCGACGACCCCGTCTACACCCCCGAAGCCGCCGTCGA
>JBBILJ010000102.1:0-2830 GCA_037444945.1 Microcaldota archaeon
GGAGGAGGTCGGCGAGCGTCCAGAGCGCGAACCAGAGGACGATGGAGCCGAACACGATAAGTGTCCACTGCAGCACGCGCGCGGCCGGCATGGATTCGGGCGTGTGTTCGTACGCCAGAGAAGCCAGCGTCAACGTGAATCCTTCGGAAGCGTCCACGTTCTTTACTAGCGCGTACCCGAATGTGCCGTACAAAAGGACGAAAAGAATAAGCACGACCAAAATCTTGAGTTGCGTGAACGTCTCGTTCTGCCGCAAGCGTTTGGGGAGTAAGTGACGCATACGCCTTCCACTACGCGGCCCCCGTTTTTAAGCGGTTACCCGCGACGCGGGACAAGCGTTTAAATTCGGCTTTGGGGTGTTCTTAGTGCCGCCACGAAGTCGCGGCGCGTCCGCTCAATCGGGTGTTTTCAATTATGGCGAAGTCGATTTACTGGTTTACCGAGCTTTCCCGTCAATCCCTCGCCGTCGCAGGCGGCAAAGGCGCCAATTTGGGCGAAATGTATAACATCGGTTTCCCGGTGCCGAACGGCTTTGTGGTGAGCGCGGACTCGTACTTCGATTTTATTCGCCGCAACAACATCGACAAAACCATTCGCGAGCAGACATCGACGCTGGACGTGAACGACACGCAAGCCCTCGACCGCGCCTCGGACGCCGTCAAGAAAGCCATCGTGGCGGGCGCCATCCCGAACGATTTGCGCGCCGACATCATCGCGTCCTACAATCAGCTCTGCGGCACCATGATGCCGACGCCCTCCCAAGAAGTCTACGTGGCGGTGCGCTCGAGCGCGACCGCCGAAGACTTGCCCGAAGCGAGTTTCGCGGGCCAGCAAGCCACCTTTCTTAACGTGAAAGGCGCGGATGAAGTCGTGGACGCGGTGCGCCGTTGCTGGGCGTCCCTTTTCGAAGCGCGCGCCATCTATTACCGCGTGAACCAGAACTTCGATCACCTCAAAGTCGGCTTGTGCGCGGTCGTGCAAAAAATGGTGCAGAGCGAAAAAAGCGGCATCATGTTCACCATCGACCCCGTCACGAACGACGACACTAAAATCATCATCGAGGCCGGGTTTGGCTTGGGCGAAGCCGTCGTGTCGGGCAGCGTCACGCCGGACCGCTATGTGATCGATAAGAAATCCCTCCTCATCGTCGATAAGTTGCTGAGCAAGCAGGAAGCCATGATTACGCGCACCCCCGAGGGCGATAAGTGGGTGGAAGTCCCCGAGGAACTCCAAGAAGCCCAAAAGATTTCAGACAATCAAATCCTCCAACTCGCCAAGTACGCGAAAATGAGCGAGGACCACTACAACTGGCCGCAAGACATGGAGTGGGCCGTCGAGAACAATAAAGTCTTCATCGTGCAAACCCGCGCCGTCACCACCACCAAAAAGAAAGCCCCGACTTTCAGCGGCGCTGGCACGCCGACTCCAACGCCCGCACCCGAACCCGCCTCCCCCCCGCGAACTTCCGCTTCCTTCGCGCCCTCCTCGTCCTCTCCTCCCGCGCCCGTGGTCGAGCCGGGGAACGTGTCCGCCCTCTCAATTCCGCAACACCCCGCTTCAGGTGAAAACATGACTCTTGCGCCCGCCATGATTCCCGTCGAGCAAGCTCAACAAATCGTGCACGGCCTTCCCGCCTCGCCGGGCATCGCGCGCGGTCGCGTCGCCCTTATTCTCGACATCAAGGACATTTACCGCGTCAAGCAAGGCGACATCCTCGTCACCACGATGACGACGCCGGATTTTGTGCCCGCTATGAAGCGCGCTGCCGGCATCGTGACGGATGAGGGCGGTAGCACCGCTCACGCCGCTATTGTTTCCCGCGAGCTCGGTGTTCCCTGCATTGTGGGGAGCCGCACCGCCACTAAGACGCTTAAGGACGGTCAACTCGTGACGGTAGACGCTAAGCAAGGCTTCGTGTACAACGGCCTCGTCGACTTCGGTGAAACCCCCAAGACGCCGGAGCAGAAAGTCGCGTCCGCGGTCGCTATCGTTACGCCTCTCGCCACGGGCACCAAAATCTACGTCAATTTGGCGGAACCCGAGAGCGCGGAGCGCGTCGCCGCCGAAAACGTGGACGGCGTCGGGTTGCTGCGCGCGGAATTCATGATTGCGAACTTCGGCAAGCACCCCAAGAGCCTCATTGAGCAAGGCAAGGGTGATGAGTTCACGGAGTACTTGGCGCGGGGCTTGCGCAAGTTCTGCGCCGCCTTCAATCCGCGCCCCGTGATTTACCGCGCCACCGACTTCAAAACCAACGAGTACAAGAACTTGGCGGGCGGCGAGAAGTTTGAACCGCACGAAGAGAACCCCATGATTGGGTACCGCGGGTGCTTTAGGTACATCGAGGACCCCGACGTGTTCAAGCTCGAGCTCGCCGCGTTCAAGAAAGTCCGGGATCAGTACGGCTTCAAGAACCTCTGGCTCATGATTCCCGTCGTGCGCACGCTCGGCGAGTGGAAGAAAGTCCGCCGCCTCGTTGAGGACGCGGGCTTGATTCAAGACCGCGATTTTAAGCTCGGGATCATGTGCGAAGTTCCCTCGAACGTGATTTTAGCGGAAGAATTCTGCCAAGCCGGCGTTGATTTTATGAGCATCGGCTCCAACGACCTCACGCAACTCACGCTCGGCATCGACCGCGACAGCTCAAAGCTGGCCTCCACTTTTGACGAGCGTAATGAGGCCGTTCTCATATCTATAGAAAAAGTGGTCAGGGGCTGTAAGGCCGCGGGTGTCACATGCTCCATCTGCGGACAGGCACCTTCGGTATATCCGGAAATCACCGAAAAACTGGTGGAGTGGGGCATTACCTCGGTCTCCGTCAGCCCCGATA
>JBBILJ010000103.1:0-2794 GCA_037444945.1 Microcaldota archaeon
GGCACGGTCATCGGAGAGGCGAGCGCCGCCATCGGGGCGGGCGGAGCGCCTCAAAAGGAAAGCCCGGTCCACAATTTGATTTGCGAGGCGATCGCGACTGCCCTGCGGAGGCTGGGCGTGGCCGTGACCGCGGTGGTGCATGGCATCCTGAACGAGCGGGGGGCCATTGCCAAGGGCGAGGTGAACATGGGCGATGCCTGGCGGCTGATCCCGTTCGAGAACACCATCGGAGTGGCGCAGCTCTCGCTCGCGATCCGTACTTGGCGCCGTCAGGGAGTGTTCGTGCTCGCCGTTCACGTTGTGGGTCCCGTTTTTTTTCAAGGAGTCTGGGAAGGGAAGGTTTAGAGTTTTTGCGCCGAGTAACCCACTTTTTTGACGGCGGCAATCATGGCGTCCTCGGTTGCGCTTGCCGGGTCGTACTCGACGACGGCTTTTTGCGTCACGTAGTTGACGTTCACGTCCTTGACGCCTTTAAGTGCCGTTAAGCTTTTCTTGACGGGGATGACGCAGGACGCGCAATCCATGCCTTCGATGAAAAAGGTGGTTTTCGCCGCTTTGCCGGCGGATGTTTTAGCGCGGTTTTTCGATGCAGCCATGAGGCACCCTCCTCCATATATCGAATTATGATATGTTGTAATCGGATAGGTATAAATACCTTCGCCCCCCTTTTCAGCACTCATGAATAAAATTCGCGTGGACAACCTCGCCAAGCTTTCCGTCCTCGTGCACTTACAACAAGGCCCTCGGCACGGGTACGAACTCATCAAGGAAACCAGGCGCACCACGGGCAAAACCATCAGTCCGGGAACCATTTACCCCTTCCTGCGCTTACTCGCCAAAGAGAGTTTGGTGAGCGTGGGTCGGCCGGGGGAACGCGAAAAAACGGATTACCGCCTCACGCCGAAAGGCCGCCGACTCGTCAGCGACTTGCTCGAGCAATTCGGCGCCTTGGTGGCGGCCGCGATTCAGCCGCGCTTGACGTCGTGCGCGCACTGCGGCGCCAAAGTGTACGCGGGCGCGTTCACGAAAAACGTCAAAGGCAAAACGCTCTCTTTTTGCTGTCGTTACTGTGCGGCGGACTACAAAGGCTGAAGCGCACCCTCCAAGGAACACTAGGCGGGTTTTCGAATCGCTTTTCGCCCGATTTCGAGCGAGCAGGCGTGGTGCTCGCGGTCGTACGCCTCGCACGCTTTGGCGGTCGCTTCGTCCGCAAAACCCAGTCGGCACTCGTCGCAGACGAAAATCAATCGACCCTCAACGCGCTCCGAGTGCGTCATGTCCCTAGGGACGGCGAAACCAGTTTTTAGGCTTTGGTTGGACACGAAAAGCCAGGGTTTTTCTGGCTCGGGTATGGATTAGCAGCAAGGTTTTTTCGGTCCCGTCATCAATCTTCACCTCTCTCTTGAGTGTTTGAAAAAATTTTTAGCCGCCCACGATTTGTTGGTAGGTTTTGCCCGTGGCTTGCTGGAGGAAAGCGGGGTCGACTTGTTTGAGGCAGTCCGCGTACTGGCCGGGGTGGTGGGAGAGGTGCTGCACGTTTTGCGTGTCCTTGAGGTCTCCGCACGTGTTGCCGCTTTGCGCGGCGACGCTCGCGAAATACTGCTGATTCGCCGCCGTCTTCAACACCTGCCCGCTTGAATCCATGATGGGGCCGTTGGGGGCGAGAAAGCCGTACGCGCTCCACGCCACCAAAAGGACGCCGAAGAGGAGGGCGGCGTAGAGCGCCAATTCACTCAAACTCGTTGCGTTTGAATTCGTCATTATTCGTTCACCTGTTCTTTGAAGCGTGGTTCTCGGCGAGGGTGTCTTCAACCGCCGAAGCCCGCGCCGAGCTTCCAGGGCACAATTTTTTGCAGTAAACCCACGAAGTTGAGATAGTTGCCGCTGAGGAGGAGGAGACCGAAGAGGAGGAGGAAGAGCCCCATGAGGAGTTGGACGAGGCGCGCGTGTTTGGCTACCCACGCGAGGCGTTCGAGGAGTTGGGAGAGGAAGAGAGAGGCGAGGAGGAAGGGAAGCGCGAGGCCGAGGGAGAAGAGGAAGAGGAGCAGCGCGCCGTCCGCCGTGGACGTGGTGGCGGCGGCGAGCGCAATGATGGAGTAGAGTGTTGGAGCGATGCAGTGCGAGCAGACTAGGGCGAAGAATAAATAATCCCCACCCTGAAGGGCCGGCCTTGTGAGGCCGGCTCCCGCCCGGCGGTGGGCGGGAGTGGGGTTTTCTAGTAGGCCGCCAGCTTGCGCTGGCGGGAATCATTATCATATCGGACGTAGTGGCGGGCGACGTCGATGCCGACGTCGCCGAGACTGCGCGAGAACCGCCCCGCGCTCCACAGGTGCCCGCCCCAGTACCGGCGGCGGAGTTCCGGGAACTCTCTTAAAAGTTCCCGGGCGCTCGCGCCTTTGAGCAGGCCTTCGGCCTGCGACACGCTCATCGCTGGGCGCACCTCGGCCACGGCGTGCACGTGCTCGCGCATCACGCTCAACTCCAACAGCGTGATGCCGTGCCGCTGCGCGGCACGGCGCAGGCTTGCTTCGCAAGCATTTATTAGCGCTTCCGAGTTGAACACTCGGAAGCGGTACTTCGTGCACCACTCGAAGTGGTGCACGTTCTGATACACGGCATGGCTCACGCTAGATAAACTACCCGACACTGGGCATCAACTCCGGCGGCGCCTTGACATGCCCCGCGGCAGCGGGGCGCGCCGCTGGAGCTCCCACTCCCCCCAGAAATAGAAACCGGCCGTTTCATCCCAAGCCTGAAGAGCTTGGGATTTCACGGCCTAGGAAGTTGTATTAAA
>JBBILJ010000104.1:0-1198 GCA_037444945.1 Microcaldota archaeon
AGTAAGCGGAGTTAGCTCCTTGCTCGCGCTCCCCAGGTCCAATGATGACAAAACGCGCCCCGTATTTTCGCATTGTTGCAAGCGTCCCCTCGCCTCGGAGTGCCGCGTTCACTTCCGCCTCGCGCGCTCCGTAATCCAGCCCGTGCGTCCACAGCCAGCCCGGGTAACCCATGATGATGGTGCGCCCCGCCAGCGCCGGGACGGGGTGGTTGTGCTGGTTCGAACTCAAAAACACTGCGTGCGCGGGAACGTTTTGCTCGACGAACTTGGCGACCGTCACGTCGTCGGCGGAAAAGAGCTCCCAGTTGAGTGTGCTTTCGCGGTAGACCGAGAGCGCGCCCGAAAACACCAGCAAACCAATCAAAACAATGACGAGTCCAACCCGAATCCAGTGGCGCCGGGGTTTTTGAGCGAAGGATTGCAGCAATCCCGCCACTAAAATCGCGCTTCCCATCAACCAGTACATCAAAATCTTGGTGTTGTCCCACTCAAACGGCTGGAACTGCACGACGTTCGCGGCCACAAAAAGCGCCGCAAAACCCCAGTACAAGTTGCGCGCCTCGCCTTTGCTTGAAAACCACGCGGGAATCAAAAGCACGGCCAGCAAACCCAGGTTCCATAACCAAAAGCCGACGAAGCCTTCCGGCGAAACGTTAGCGAGTTCCCAACCCAATTTGATTTTCGCGAAACCCCCGCTCGCGAGAGCCTGCGGCGCCATCCAGAGCAGTTGAGGCGCGGCGAGCACGGCGACGGGCGCCCCAAGGAATACGTAATCCCGCACGCTCGCCCGCTTGCTCAACAAATAAACGCCCGCCACGATACCGGCGCTCAGCGCGCTCGCCGGGTGCGCCAGAGGCAGTAACCCGATGACGGCGCCCGCACCCGCCAGCAGCGTTTCCCGCCGCTTCTTGGTCTTCCCTTCGTCGAACGCGTTCAACACGAGCCAGATGGCGAGCAAAAAGCCGAGGATACCCATGAGGGCGCCGCGCTGCGGCAGCAAAATGTCGGCCACGATGTTCGAGAAGTAAATGCCTTTGTCTTCAAGGTGGCTGTACTGTACGCTTTGGTGCTGCAAGTAATTCAGCGGGCTTTGGTTCGCGGTCGCCGCGTCTTGGAAGAAAAACCAGAAACCGAGTCCGCCGTTGAAAACGACGAGGAAAATGACGAGCAAGGCCGCCCATTTTTGTTTCGTGAGCTT
>JBBILJ010000104.1:1208-2774 GCA_037444945.1 Microcaldota archaeon
GGCGAGCTCAGGGGCATGAGGAAGTCCAGGCGATTGACGGCGAGCGAGTAGAGGAGTGCCGCGATGAGGGCAACGAAGAGGACGCCGATGAGGGTTAAGCCGAGGGAGAGCGGCAAACCCAAATTGATTAGGAAGGCTTGAAACAAGTCGACGAGGAAGGGATACGACAACCGTTGACCCGCGTAAATGGGGTACTGGGGCGGAAAGTTAGCGCCTTGAACGAACGAGTTGATGAGGGAGAGGTGGAACGGCAAGTCGCCCCACGCGCTCCCCGCCGAGTACAGCGCGCCGTCCTTCTCTGCCAGCATGTGCGTGGAGAAGAGAAAACCGAAAAGACCGAGGATTAGAAGAGTGGCGAGCACGGCGGCGATGCCAAACGCGCCACTTGGCACGCATTTTTTCAAGTCCGCTTTCAAATCCTTCCAGAGTTCCGCGTGATCTTGTTTGAGGTGTTTGAGTGAGGAGTAAATTGCGAGATGAAAGAGAAGAATCGGGAGGAGGAAGGAAATTCCAATCGCGACAACTGAAAACCCGCCGAGCAGAAGGGCGGGAAGCGAACCGAACCAAGCGGCAGTGAAAAGACCAATCGCTAGGCCGAGGATTAACCGCTCAAACCCGTTCGCTTGCGTGAAGCGGCGCGCGAGGGCGTAACCCGCCACGAGGCAGAAGAGGACGAATGCGAGGGCGAAAATCACGCCGTCGTGCGACCTCCTTCAAAGAACGAGGCGAAGCGGAAACCGAGGTTGAGGAGCGCGAGGGCGCCGAAGGCGGCAAGGAGAATCAACGGTTCCTGTAAGTAAACCAAAAATCGGTCCATGAACACATTGATGCCGACCGCGTCGTTCTTCACCGCGAAAAACCCGACGGCGGCGAGCGCGGCGAGGAACACGAGAGCGGTTGGAATCGTGGCTTTCCGCCGGACGCGGCGAACAACTTCGTAGAGCAGCGCCACGATGCCGACCACGGAAAGCCAACTCACGACCAAGCCCGTTTTGTCAATCGTGTTGCTGCAGTAGAACTCGAGCGCGTTGGGGCACAACGCGCCGCCTTCGTGGTTCTTGAACTGTGCGAGGTTCCACAAGTTGAGGTTCCCCACCATGGCGAAGTGCCAGGCGAGGTAGACCGCGCTGCCGATAGCCCAGGCGGCAAGCGCCAAACGAACCGTCGGGTTCACCCAAATCGTTTCCAACATTTTCTTATTCAGCTTGCCGTGCGCGAGCGCGGCGCGTGCCGCGGTGAAAGCCGCGTACGCGAACGCCGTCATGACGAAAAAGATGGCGGCTTCCTGATGCACCAAGCTAATCACGGCGGCGAGAACCAGGGCGAGGACTTTCTTTTCCTTGTACAAAGCGACCCACGCGAACGGCAGAAGCACCATACCGAAGGACTGCGGCAATGGGCGAACCGTGTAAATCAGCAACTCGGCGGGCAAGGAGGCCAAGAATGCGGCGAGGATTCCGCCCCACTCGCCGAACAACTCGCGACCCAGCAAAAAAAAGCCGAGCGGCAGCAGGATCGCGAACAGCAAGACCACGAGGCGATTGGCGACGTCGAACGAAACCCCCG
>JBBILJ010000105.1:0-2760 GCA_037444945.1 Microcaldota archaeon
CCCGGCCAATCCACTTACGAAGCGGAGCACTACTTTGAAACCCTGCAAGTCGGCGGCCAGTGTCCAGCCGCGCTCTCCCCGGTTCCGCTTACCGCCATCTACTCGAGTTTCGGCGCCATGTATTGCGCAGGGCAGACTGATTGGCGCGTCGTGGACCCCCACCAAAACCGCCTCCTCACCGGTTACGCGCGTCCCTTCACTATTATTCCGGGCCTCACCGTGGTGCCTCCCTTGGACGCGAACACGAGCGTCCTTATCCCCATCAGGCAAGGCACATTCATGAACGTGAACCCCGACCTCTCGTTCGCGAACTTCTCGAACACCGTGTACGACTCCGCGTACGTGCGCCTTTATGTGTACGAAAACATGCCCGGATTCAAACTCGCGTACCGCAGCCCGAACGGGGAAGTCAAAATCTTCGAGTACACCGGCCACCCCGCCGCCACGCCCGTCCCGACGCCGACGCCTGCTTTCGAGCCGCTTCCCTCGCCGACTCTGACCCCCTCACCGCTCCCCAGCGCGCCCGCCAACTCGACGACCGCTAACAGCACGAACGCGTCGAACACAACCCCTTAACTCGTGAATGAATCGTGTCCCTTGAACTCGCCGTCGGTGCCGCGGCCTTCGTCATCACGCTCCTCGCCACGCCGGTCGTGGCGCGCTCTGCGCGCGCGAAAGGACTGACGGGACGCGACGTAAACAAGCCGTCACGCCCTCTCGTCGCGAACTTCGGCGGGTTTGCGCTCTACGCGGGCTTCACGAGCGCTGTGCTGCTTGCGGTGTTGGCGAACTCGTTTTTGCAGCGCGACGCCGTCCTTCAAACCCTGCTTCTCGCCGCGGTTTGCTCGATTTCACTCCTCTCCCTCGTCGGCGCCTTCGACGACTTATTCAAACTCTCCCGCCGAATCAAAGTGCTCCTGCCCGCCATCGGCGCGCTGCCGCTTATCGCGGTCACGGCCGGGCAAACCGTCCTCAATCTCCCCTTTGTGGGCGCCGTCAACTTCGGACTCCTCTACACCTTCGCCTTCATCCCCTTGGGCGTAACGGGCGCCGCGAACGCGGTCAACATGCTGGCGGGCTACAATGGCCTCGAAGCCGGCAGCGGCGCCGTCATGAGCGCCGTCTTACTCGTCATCGCGCTCGCGGCGGGGCAAACGGCTGCCGCGGTGCTGCTTGCCGCGCTCCTCGGCGCGTGCCTCGCGTTTCTTTTCTTCAACTGGTTTCCCGCCCGAATTTTTCCGAGCGACATCGGCACTTACATCATTGGCGGCACGCTCGCTACCGCCGTGATTTTTGGGAATATGGAAAAGTTCGGCGTCCTCGTTCTTTTGCCCGCGTTCTATGAGTTCGCGGCAACTGTGTACTATGGCCTTTACAAACGCGTCGATCGCCGCGCCGCCCTCCACAACCCTCCGATTAAGAACAACCGCATCGTCCCCAAAGCCTCCACGCGCTACTACACGCTCTCGTTTTTGCTCGCCTCCCTCTCGCGTAACGGCTTGACGGAAAAACAGGTCACGCTAAAGATTTTAGCTCTCTACGCCCTCAGCGGCCTGCTCGCCCTCGCCGTCTACGCCCTCAAAATTTAACGGGCGCCAAACGGCTCCGCCCAACCTTTTTTACTCCCCCGCCGCCTATACTTTGAGTCATGAATCTTCGTTACGCTTCCATTCTCGATGACGCGGAGAACCAGGAAGCGACCGTTTTTGTGGCGGGCTGCCCCCTGCGCTGCCCGTGGTGCTTTAGCGGCCCGCTCGTGACGGAGAAAGAAGCGGGAGCCGAAGAAAGCGCGGAAGAATTCGTACAGCGATTCGTGGAGCGGCGCAACCAAATCAAGCGCGTCACGTTCACGGGCGCCGAACCCCTCGCGCAAGCCAACGCGCTGCTCGGCGTCCTCAAAGCCTTACGCGTGGAAGGATTCGAGACCGCGATTGAAACCAACGGGTACTACCCGGAAGCCCTCAACGACTTGTTACCGTACCTCTCGCGCGTCGCGATTGACGTAAAAACCAAGCCGGAAGCGGACGCGTACAAAAAAATCACGGGCTTTAAGGGCGACGGGCAAGTCGTCGTCAGCCAAGTCCTCAAAAGTCTCGTGTTTTTGGAGAACTGGACGGGCGGCTGGCGCGAAGTGCGCACCACCATTCTCGAGGATGTCAACGACTCCGAAGACGTCATTGACGCGATCACCTCACTCATTCCTTGGTGCGAGCAGTTCACGCTCCAACAATTCCAAGACTCGCAAACCTTCGTCGGCCCAATTGCGCGCGAAACCGTCGACCCCCACGACCCCGATCAAAAACAAACCCCCCTCCCACTTTCCGAAACCAACCCCAAAGGCGTCGGGGTGTTGCGCATGATTGAACTCGCCCGCAAGGCGCGCCAAAAAGCGCGCAACGTCCGCATCCGCACCCCGACCGCGGAATTCAGCGGCCCCACCGATTTAGTGAAAACCATCCTCAACCCCGCCACTCAACTCCCCGAACCCAAAAACCCATCGCCCACCCTCGCCTCCCTCCCGGGAAGCGCTTGGCGGGAGCGGTTGAGGAGCACCCCGCTCAGGTCCCCATCGCGTGGTACATTACGGGGTTGGCGCGGGGGGACTCGGCGGTGGACCGGGCGGTCCCGGGGTGTAGCCGGGCGGTGGCGGCGGTGGAGGCACCGCGTAACCCGGTGGTGGTGGCGGCGGGAGGGTCACGGGACGCCGCGGCCCCTGCACTGCGCCGGGGATCTGGTTCCCTTTCGCATACATGCACTGCT
>JBBILJ010000106.1:0-2741 GCA_037444945.1 Microcaldota archaeon
GAAACCGAACGGCTCTCAATACCCACTTCTTCCTTTAATTCTCGCAGAACGGTAACGGTAGAAGTTTCTCCTCTCCTCGCGCCACCCTTTGGAAACTCCCATCCCTCCCAATTTTTTCTTCGTTTTACAAGTAGAAACTCTGGACCGTTGCGCGCGTATTTATACACAAGTGCTTGAACTCCTATTCGCAGCGTTCTGAAATCATTCGTCAAAGGTTTCGGCGCCGACATGATAACCCCTCGCGATCTTGAAAAATACTGGAACGACCGCCTTTTAGAACATGGCCCTTGGCGCGGCGTGACGCGGATTTTGAAGTGCTGCAAGGCTTTGTAGATGAGGACGATTGCGCCGAGGGCGACGAGGGCGTAGGCGAGTGTGTTGACCCAGTTGTACGGTGCGACGGCGCCCGGGTGCGCGAGGGGGTGGACGAAAAACTCGTCGATGAAGTTTTCAGCCATTGTAAAGTATTACAATAATAGTAATTCTATTTAAAGGGTTCCTTCGCTCGGAAGAGCAAGAACGCCTTATTTGCGGGCGGGGCACGCGCCGGCTTTGACGAGCGCGCTCGCGGTGAAAAGTAGAGAGAGGGCGAGGAGGGCGAGCGAACCCAGGCGCAACTCCCACCCGTTGAAGGGGAGGAAGGTGAATGCGCTCGGGATTCCGAGCAGGGTAAGGGCGAGGGAAGGGCAGACGGGGCAAGCGCTGGTAAATAGAGCGGCAGTGAAGCCCGCCAGCGAGGGCGCGCTGGCGCGGGTGTTGAGGTGTTTCTCGACGTCGAAGCGGTGCCAGGCGAGGAGGAGCGCGAGCGTGGCGAGCAGGCTGAAGAAGAAGAGGAAGACGTAACCCTCTGGGGCGAGGAGGGGGTTGACCACAATTTGGTGGTCTTCGAGGAGGACAAGGAGGCTCATGGCATTAAGCAGAAAGGCGGAGACGAGAAGGACGAGCAAAAAGAGGGGGAAGGCGGCGCGCGAGTAAGGCTGGGTGGTGAGCGTGGAGCGGAGAGCGGCTTGGAGGTTGGCGAGGCGCGGCATGAATGGGAGGGAAAGGGGGGAAGGTCGCTCGGGCGGGGGGGGGCTTTACGAGGTGACGGTGAATTGACCGCGCACCATCCCCATGCTGCAGCGGAATGGAATGGCGCCTTCTTGTTGTGGAGTGAACTCGATGGTTACTTCGCCGTTTTGGGGAATAATTTTTTGGATTCCCAAGCTCGGGACGGTGAGGGCGCGGCCGCACCCCGCGTTCGGGTCGGCTATGAAGGTGATTCCTTTTTTGAGCGGAATGGTGTTTGGCGAGTAGGCGACGGATGAGACGTGGATGGTTGCTTGCTGTACGTTTGCCGGGTTGGGGGAGGCTTGTAGAGCGAGGCTTCCGGCGGTGACGCTTGCGGTCGTTCCGCTGAAGGTGTTGGTTTGGCTGGCGAGGAGGTTCGGCGTAATGTTGAAGTTGAGGAGGAAAATGGGGGCGAGGACGATGAGGGCGATGACGCCGGCCATGGCGAGTAGGGCGCGGGAAGGCTTGTTTTCCGTGGATTTGTACGTCATGTATGCGAGTTCGCCCATTACGTAGACGAGGAGGACGAAGAAGAACTGCATGAACAGGGAGAGGTTGTACGGGAGGATCATGATTCCCGTCATCGAGCCCATAAAGCCCGCCATCAAGGCCGCCATGACGCCTTCCATGCGGCCGAGGCGGCCGCCGAAGCGGCCGAAGGGGATGCCGACGACGAGACCGACGACAACGCCGGCGATGGAGCCGGTTAGAAAGTCGGCGGTGGGGATGGCGACTAGGGTGCCGACGACGAAGGCGGCGAGCATGCCGAAACTCATTCCCATCATCATTCCCGTCATTTCGTCGAACTCGTTGCGGCGCGAGTACGCGAAGAAGCCGACGACGGTGAAGAGTACGCCGGTGAGGGTGAGGGCGAAACCGTAGACTCCCAGTTCAACCATTAAGGAAACCTCCGCATAAGGAATAGGTTCAAGTGGAGGTGTTAGGTTTCCTGAAAAATAAAAACCTTGCCTTGTTCGCGAATCGACAAAGAAAAAAGGGGGTGCGGGGGAAAGAAGACGGGGGGGGGTGTCGAGAAAAAGGGCGAGTTAGGTGGATTGGTCGAGCGCGTTCCAAATGGCTGTGAACAGGGCACCGATGAGTGTGCCGACGAGGCTGGCGATGAGGGTTCCGAGGACCAAGTCGGGAAGGTTAAGGGGGAGGGCGGAAAAAGGCGTGGTGAGGTGGTGGAGGCGTAATTCGTTCGCGAGGAGGCTGCCGCCGGAAAACGTGACGAGGAGTACGAAGGCAAAGTGAAGGAGGGCGAAGACGGCGCCCAGCGTTAAACTGACTTGCCGAACGCGGAGTTTCATGAGTGACTCGACTCGGGTAAACGGGTTGTGACCTCCTCCGCTTCAGAATTCTTAGTTGAACGCGTCGAATTTTTGAGTCGCGGAACGCACGTGGCGGTCCGTTCCCTGGCGTTGGGCGGCGTACGCGTCCGCGTTCGCTTCTTCCGCGTTCAAGTCTCCGTCAAAGCCTTTGACGAGGGAGAGGGGTGAGAAGAGTTGGAAGATGCGGGAACTGGTTTTGAGGAGGGGGGACTGGGAACGTAAGTGAAAGAGTTCGTGGAGGACGACGGCTTCAAGCTCGCTGTGAGAGAGGACGTCGAGCGAGCCGACGGAGAGAAAGAGGGCGGGGTGGGGGAAGACGAGGGAGTATGCGACGGGTTTCGCGTCATCGAGAAGGTAAAC
>JBBILJ010000107.1:0-468 GCA_037444945.1 Microcaldota archaeon
CGCAGGAGTTCGGCGGAAACGCGCTCCGCACCGGCCAAAAGTCCGCCAAATGTGAGCGTCCGGCTTTCGCCCTGATCCTCGAAAAAAATTAGATGCGTTTCCGCGGCACTCGCGCGGGCGCGCTGTCGCAGCACATCCTGAAATGTTTCCGCGGCAGGAAGTCCTTCGGCGAGGCCTGTGCGAGCGGCCTTCTGGGCCGTGGCCACTGCTCGAAGTTGGACTGAAAGAGTTCCAGGAGAAACGCTCGCACCGGATGCTTGTTCGCTTGCCAAGTTGCCCGAAGCCGATTCGAGCGCGGCAATCAGATCCTGAACAGTTTCCGCTTCCGACAACACTTGCTCATCGAGGCGCGTGCCGTTCGAAAGCTTCGGAGCGAGCATGTCGCGCGCGTCCTTCACGTCGGCACCCTCGAAGAGACGGGCGCTCCGTACATGGTGATGGAGCTCCTCGAGGGCAAGGACCTTTCGC
>JBBILJ010000107.1:478-2522 GCA_037444945.1 Microcaldota archaeon
CGCGTTCGAGGCTGCCGAGGCCCAACTCCTTGTCGAGATGCGCTTCGGGAGCGATGGATGCGAGCGCGGCCTGATGTCCGAGTTCGGAGACGAGCGCGCGGACAATTTCAAACAGGCGGTCGCGGCCGTCCACGGCGTCGAATTGTCGCGTGGGTGACGCCATCGGCGGTTCCCCGGAAATCGCGAGCAAAGTGTCGCGAGCAGATTGGAAGGGGTTCCCCTGCGCGTAGGCTAACACGCGGGCATACAGCGTTCAATAGCCGCAGGCCCGTGTTGC
Source organism: Microcaldota archaeon (assembly GCA_037444945.1). Classification (GTDB taxonomy): domain Archaea; phylum Micrarchaeota; class Micrarchaeia; order Norongarragalinales; family JBBILJ01; genus JBBILJ01. The sequence continues at coordinate 756 of JBBILJ010000107.1, forward strand.
AGGTCACGCAAGATTCCAGTTTTCTTTTCGGTCTGCTAGACTGAACGCCCAAAACTGCTCCGGGATGCGAGCAAATTGGAGGGAAATCATGGCCCATGTAAATCCACTGACGCGGGAACAGGCTGCGTCCGAAGTGCACGGAACATTCGACAAACTTTCCGCGCGCGGCGGGAAAGTGCCCAACATTTTTGCCGCCATGGCGCACCGCCCCGGTGTTCTGAACACATTCCTGCCTCTTTACGCGGCGATTGTGAACGAAGGAACTGTCGAGGCGAAATACAAGGAGTTGGCCTATCTGCGCGCCTCGATGGTGAATGGCTGCGAATACTGCACGCGCGCGCATATCGCCTCGTCCAAACGCGCGGGCGTCACCGCCGAGCAGGTGGCCGCGCTGCCTTTCTACACGCGCAGCCCATTGTTCGACGACAAGGAAAAGGCCGTAATTCTTTACGCGGACCGCGTCACGCGCGGCGCTTCCGGAATCCGCACCGGCGCTTTGCAGGAGCTGGCAAAATATTTTGACGCCGGACAGATTGTCGAACTCACACTCGTCGTTTGCACGGCGAATTTCACCAATCGTTTCAATGATGCGATGGAACTGATCCCGGATTTGGGTGTGTAGATCAGCGCCGCAACATTTGCGCGATAAATTTCAGTCGGAGATTCGGTTGACACGGTTTCCACTCCGTGTGTACCGTGTCGGGATGTCATCCAAGAAAATTGCACCTACCGGGCAAGGTTCTCATCCCGGTGTCCTGATCGAGCGTTCCGGCGACGTCCTGAATTTCACTCTCGAGGACTCCGGGCAAGGAAACGAAGTCACCGGAGTGATGTTTGACGCGATGCTCGCGGAGCTTCGCCAGGAGGCGGTGTCGCCGCAAGCACGCGTCCTGCGCCTTGGCGCGCGCGGCAAAGCGTTTTGCACGGGCCGAGAGCGCGCAGGGAAGGACGTCGCTTCCATCCGCGCGGAGTCGGCGCGCCTCATCGAATTCAAGCGGACGCTGCGGCGCTCTCCCCTGATCAGCGTTGCCGAAGTGCAGGGCGACGCGTTCGGCTTCGGACTTGGGCTGGCAATCGTTTGCGATTTCGCCTACGTCGCCAAGTCCGCGGCGCTCGGATTTCCGGAGATGAAATTTGGACTCGCTCCGGCCGCCATCATGGCGTATCTCGGAGAGTACGCGTTGCCCCGGTTCGCCTTTCCTCTCGTCCTGTTTGGCGACCCCTTCACTCCACAAAAAGCGCTGGAGATCGGCCTGATTTCGCATGTTTCCGGCAAGGAATCTCTGGCCGCTGACGTGGACGCGCTCATCGAGCGCATTTTGCAGCTCGACCCGAACGCGGCGCGCGCCTGCAAGGATTTTTTCCTGACCGCGATGCAGAATAATTTCGATCAGAACTGCCGCCTGGCAACCGAAGCGTTGACGGTTGGCAGCCTGGCCGTGCTCGCGAGGAAGAAGTGAGCCGTCCGTGGCGGTAAACGCGGGGGCGCGGCTCGACCGCCTGCCGATCTCCTCCTTCCACCGGCGCATCCAGTGGCTCATTGGCGCGGGAATGTTTTTCGACGGCTTCAACATCTATATCGGCGCAACCGTTTTGGGCGCGGCGATCAAGAGCGGATTTTCAACGCTGGGACAAAACGCGCTATTCGTTTCCCTCACGTTTGTGGGAATGACGTTTGGATCTTTTGTCACAGGATTCCTCGGCGACTGGCGCGGGCGGCGCTTCACTTACCAGGCCAATCTCGCCATTTTCGGCTTCGCGTCCATT
>JBBILJ010000108.1:0-2494 GCA_037444945.1 Microcaldota archaeon
TGGTCGTAGTCCCCGTTCGCGTTGGCGGGGTCGAGAACAGTCGCGCGCTCGCCCAAAAACGTTGTCCAGTGCCCGTAATCCCACCAGCTCATCACGCGGGCGTCCTTGGGCAGGTTGGCGCGCATCCACGCGTACGCCCCAGTCCAGTCGCTCGAGATGCGCGAGTAATTTAAGCCCTGAACGACGCTGCCCACGCTTGGCGTTCCCGTCGAAATCACTTTGCCCGTTGTGTTGTCGATTTGGGGCGGGATGCCGGCGCCCTCGATGCCGACCGCGACGACGCTGACGAGGAGTAGACCGATGATGGTGGCGCGCCGCACTTTTCCTAAATCCATTTTGAAGAGTTTGCCGAATCCTTCCGCGCTCTTGATTGCTTCGCCGAAAATGAAGCCCGTCGTGAGGGCGAGCGCGATGCCGAGGTGGAGGAGGAACTTTACCGTGTTAAAGCCAATGTAGGCGATGGGGAAAATGACGAGGATGAAGAGGACTGCCGCGCGGTCTTTTTCGTCCTTCTCGGCGGCGAGGTAGTGCAGGGTTGCCGCCGCGAGGGCGACAAGCATGTAGAGGAACATATTGTTTTGCGAAAAGAACGTGGCCGCACTCATCGCGGTTGCGTTGCCTGTCGCGTTCGCTAAACCCGTCACGAGGGTATCAAAGGGGTCGTTGAAGAGCGTGACGATGAGGGTGACGCCGAGGGCAGCGAGGGCGATGTCGCGGCGGTTGGTTCGGTAAAGCATTAAGGCGGCGCTCAACATGGTGAGGAGCGCGGCGAGCATCATAATCGTGTTCGGGTTTAGAATGCCGAATGAGCCGGCGAACAAGGCCGCGCTTCCGCCACTTTGTTCTTGAATCGTGTAGTCCAGTGGCCCGTTGCGTGTCGCCTCGCTGATTGGAGCCGTCGCTCTGTTGAAGAGGTTTGGCACAATGGGCGTGACGAGAGTGGAGAGCAAGGCGAGGACGGCGAAAGCACCGAGAAGTGCGAGACGGTAATTAAACGTCGGGACTCGCTTGGATTCCTGAATCGCGTAGAGGATTACTGCTCCGAAGATGCTCCCCACCAAGAGGACGACACCCGTGTCGAGCCCGATGCCGCTTCCCTCTTGATAAAGATAGTAAAGTACATTGCCGACGACGGCGCCGGCAGCCACGATACCTTCCATAAGGAGCGTATCTTTCTCGAGCGTCCCAGCAAGGAAGTCAAGGACGGCTTGGAGACCAATGTAGCCCGCAATGACGGTGAACGGCCAAACGTATTGCTGGGAGCCGAGGATGGCGGCCGCCATGGCGACGGCGGCGAGCAGCGCGACACGCTTGTTTTTGCGGTGAACCGCGATTAAGAATGCAGTAAAGATGAAGATGGTGGCGAAAATGCCGTACGGCTGTTGTTCCGCCACGCCCGCCGCGAATTTCTCGATGAGTTGCGGTAGGAGGGCGAAGAACGCGGCCGGCACAAGGGCTAACCGCTCATCTTTGTATAATTCTTTGGTGAGGAGGAAGGCGAAAAATACCATGAGCGCTCCCGCGATTGGGGGGTAGAGCTCGGAGAGGAGGATGAGGTTGTCCTTGCTGTACGCGCCACCCCCAAGCGCGTTGTAGATGTTTACCCACCCGGCTTCGAGGTACTGAGGTAGGGGCGCATAGCGCTGAAAAGCTAGGCGCGGGAAGCCGACCGTATCCGTGTAGATTGGAATCGAGCCGCCCTGCACGAGTTTTTCGGAGAGCTTCATGTAATAGTACGGGTCGAACTCGAAAAAGTTGGTGGACCACGATGTCGCGGTGCGAACGTAGAACGCCGCGCCGACAAAAACAAGAAGGATAATCCAAACGTAGTTCGCCTTCAACCACGCTTGCGGCTCCGCGTGATGGACCGCGAACGCTTCACGCCAGCGCGGCAACATTTTTTCTCGCCATAACAATGCCAAGCCGACGACCGCGATGAGGACGAGGTTTGCTAAGGCGAGCAGCGGCGTGAACGGCAAGCGCAGGAACGTGAATTCAAGCGTACCCAGAGCGGGCGGAACGATGAAAGCAAGCGCGAGAGAGAGGAGGACTTTTTCCACTCGGTTAAAACCCGTCTTGGCGAGCGCGCCGAATCCCAAGAGTAGGCTCGGGATGAGCGTGACGATAACCGTAAGGAGGAAGGGGAAAAATTCAATAGCCATAGCCTTGATTAACACCCGTTCGCTAAACGCTAAAAAGCATCGCTCGCAAACGCCGCCGATTGCTGGAAAGCGCGCCACCCACGCCGCGCGCCGCAAGCCCTCAAACGGGCGGCAGCACCCTCCCTAAAGCCGCCGCTACTTTAAAAATACTCCTTCAACGCAAATCGTTTGCCTCATGAAAAAGAAGACTCACGCCACGACGCAGCCGTTGCGCGTCCTCCTCCTCGGCGCCAAACAATACCCCTTCCCGGACGCGGCCGCCGCGAGGCAGGACCCGCTCCCCAGCGGCGGCATCGAAGCGCACGTCACCGCCCTCGCCCCCGCCCTCGCCG
>JBBILJ010000109.1:0-2465 GCA_037444945.1 Microcaldota archaeon
AGCGGTTCGACGCCCGCGTAATTCGCCATTTCGGCTTTAAGCGTTGAAAGCTTCTCCCCAATCACGGCCTTTCTGAGTTCAAGTTCCTGCGCGCGCTTGGAAACCTTCTCATTCTCGAATTGGAGCTTGCCTTTCTCTTGAGCGAGCCGCATGATTTCTTTCTCGAATTTCTCGCGCGCGTCCACGAGTTCCTTCGACGCGGAGGAGACGGCTTTCTGCTCCTCGACCTTCTGCCGCAGGGCGGCCTGCTTTTCCTTGACTTCCTTTTGCGCGGCCTTCACCATTGCGCCCGCCGTTTCCGATTCGGCTTGAAGCTCGACTTCTTGCTTATGAAGGGAGTCAAATTGTTTTTGGTACACAGAGCGCTGCGTCTGCAGGCTTTGCGCCCTGCTTTCGTACTCGGCGAGAGAAACCTTGAGTTCAGAGACACGACGCTCCTTTTGCTTGGCGAGATTACCAAGTTGCTCCTGCGTCTCCACATCGATGGCTTGCTTGGCTTCCAACAAGCGCACGTTGAGCTCCGAGAGCTCGCGAATCAATGCGGCGCGCGACTCATCCGCGACCGCAATCGCTTTCTCCAGCTCGCGAACTTCCCCGCCGAGGTCCTTGACAGCTTGCGAAACATTCTTCTTCGCCTCGAGCAACGCATCCTCTTGTTTGGCGATTTGCTGCAACTCGATTTCAACGGCTTTCTGCCGCAAGTCAAGCTCGGCTTTGGCTTTGCGTAGCGACGTCATTTTTTCGCGCAAGGAGTACAAGTCGCTCACAAGCTGGGTCTTCTCCGCCGCGAGGGATTGCGCTTTCGCCGTCCACTCGTCCAACGCTTTCTTTTCGATGACGGGATTGATTTTCGTCGAGGTGGTGCCGCCCGTCATCAAGCCGCTGCCTTCGAGGAGTTCGCCGTCCATCGTCACCATGCGAATCTTGCCGACGAGGGGTTCCGCGCTCCTCAGATCGTCGAAGAGCAGGGTGTCGCCGCACGCGTACCGCACGGCCTTGCTGATGCTCTCGTCGAACTTGAGTTGGTCCACTAAAAACCCGAGGCAACCCTTGCTTTGGCTGAGTTCGCGCGCGTCCGCGCCGGGCTGCGGCGCGTGGATGCGGTCTAGCGGGATGAAGGACGCGCGTCCCGCTTTGAGTTCTTTGACGTGACGGATGCACGCGGATCCGGTTTTCACGGAGTCGACGACGATAAAACCGAGGCGGGGGCCGAGCGCGACTTGGATGGGGACCGCGTATTCGGCTTCGAAGGAGACGAGGTCTTCGAGGGCGCCGTAAATGTTTTTGTCGCGGTTTTTGCGCGCGTACTCCATGATGACTTCCTTGGCGCGGTCGCTCGCGTCTTCGCGCGCGTGCTTTAGTCGCGACTGGATGAGTACGACTTTCTCTTTGGCGGCCAGCAAAAGGTCGTCGAGGGCGGGGAGGCGTTCGTTGAGGGCTTTCTCTTCCTTGAATAAGTCGGCGAGTTGCTTGTCGAGGGGGGCTTGCTCGCGCGTGACGGCTTTGCCGGCTGTTTCGAGTTCTTTTTTGCGTTCGCCGTATTCGTCTGCGCCGAAGGCGCCGCGCTTGATTTTTTCGAGTTCGCGTTCCTTGAAGGCCTTGATTTCTTGGTTTTTGGAGGCGTCCGCTTGAAGTGCGTTGAGTTCTTCCTTGATTTTGAGTTGCCGTTCTTCCGCGTCTTGTACGGTTTTGCGCGCGGAGTAAAACTGGGAGGAGAACTTGTTGGATTGCTCGAGAAGTTGATTGAACTCCGCTTGTGCGGCTTCGAGTTGCGAGCGCAGCGAGCCAAGTTCTTCGTTCGCTTCCGCGAGTTGGCGCTCGGCGCCTTTGAGTTCGTCCTGGCTGCGTTGGCGTTCCAAGGAGAGATCGTGGAGGCGCGCTTCGTTTTTTTCGGTTTGTTCGCCCTTGTTCGCGATGGTGCTTTTCGCGCGCTCGATTTCAATCGTTAAGGCGTCAATTTCTTTTTGGAGCTCAAGTTGGCGGCCTTCGCCGGACGCGAGGATTTTTTGGTTGACTTCGTTGCGCTTGACTTCCACTGCCGCAATGGAGGCGTCGAGTTCCGCGATGCGCTCCGCCGCTTTTCCCGTCTTGCCGGCGGCGTCGAGAAGGCCGTTGACGAGGTTTTCGAATTCTTTCTGGTATTCGGCGGCGTCAATGGAGAGGAGCGTCGCTTTGACGGCGTCTAAATCCGCTTTGAGTTGAAGGTATTTTTCGGCGTCCGCCTTCTCTTTTTCGAGTTCCCCTAAGTAGCCTTCCTTGGCGCCGAGAATGGTGGCGGCTTCCTTGAGGCGGTTCTCGACTTTGTCGAGTTCACCGAACGCCTCCTTCTTTTTGTCTTCGTACTCGGCCACGTTCGCCACAATGTCGATGAGCACTCGGCGCTCTTTGGAATTCATTTCGACGATGCGTTGCACTTCGCCTTGCTTGATGATGTTGGTGAGGCTGAGTGAGTGCGCGGCCAAAAA
>JBBILJ010000110.1:0-2137 GCA_037444945.1 Microcaldota archaeon
ACTGATTGTAAGGCGATCCTGACGAATCCCCCCTCGCTGATACCGTCCATGATTCGTGGCGCTGGAGCGCCGCCAGGATCTGGGGCGAAGCGGAATTGGCTTTCACTTGCGCCGCCGGCACGTCGCCTCCTAACGCTCCCGATGGGGGTTTGCTTGCGACGCCACAATCCTCAAGCTCTGATGCTTGAAACCAGCATGCAATAAAACAATTATCGCAAGTTATCCAACTTCATCCACAAGCAAATCTTACCCAACGGTCACAAATTTTTGAACACCGAACGATCGGCAACGACACGCCCCTTTATTACAAGCTCAAGATTATGTTTTCTTAAAGGAAATTTTTGCGTTAAATTGAACTTAAAAAATATACCTTAAAATTTATATAAAATTTTAAGGAAAAATATTACCTGTGTTTTACCATCAAGCCCTTATCGATGTTACTATTGTTATAGATGTGGAGGTTACGATGTCTAAATCTCAGGAACGGCTTGTTCTCGCCGTCGATGATGACGCCAAATATCTGTCAGTCTTGAAATTGTCCTTGAGAACGTGCGGATTTAGTAAAGTATATATCGCTCGGGATGGGATTTCGGCTTTGAATTTGATGGATGAAGTACCGTTTTCGCTTATCATAAGCGATTGGAACATTGCGCCAATGAATGGATTGGAGTTGCTCAAGAGAGTGCGGCAATATCCGTGTACCTGCAATATTCCCTTTATCATCATGACCAGCGAGGTAACAGAAGCGGCGTGGCGTGAGGCGATACAATTTAGGGTTTCCGAATTTCTGATCAAGCCGTTTACCATCGCAACGTTGCGTGCGTCATGCCGAATTACCTACCTCCCCGCAGATTTGGAATGTTCAAACATTTTGCCCTTGCACGCTCAGGTGAGACGACAGGCGAGCGAGATGAACAACATAAAATTGCAGGAGAAAATTATGCCGCCCTTTATGTATGACGGGACCGACTCCACCACCAAACATTGCGAGAAGAAAAACATTGCGGGCGCAATGGACTTTTCTACGCCAAATGAAAATTTCAATATTATGACAAAATACTACAATATAGCGAAAAATTTTATTTATATGCACAAGTATAAATAATGTAAAAACTGAGTGAATATCCTCACCGCCTGTCATGCAGCGCTGCGAAGTCATCTTTCTAGAGTCGCCGAGCCATCGGATATGCGCATCACGGCAAAAACTTGGATTGCCGCGGATCAAAGCGTCGCAAAAACTCGAAGCGCGCACTCCGACGGTTTCGGCAGCAGTCTCGCATCAGAGGCGAACCGGCGAATCGCCCATACAGCCCCGCGCAGGACGAGGGGCGCGATATAAAGACTTGGGGCTTGCGGCAGCCTGGGGTCCGACATCTAGAGTATTCTGCTCTTGATTTGAATCGGCGCGTCGCAGTTTTGTAGCCGCGCTCCCCAGAACGCGGCCGCTCTAGCCGACACGGTCTTGAGACGACGTCCACAGACAGCGCCTCGTTCCAATTGCAACGTGCTCTAACGCGCCCGCACCCACTCGCCTTCGTCACCCTCGCGCCAGTAGCTCACCGCTGCCCCGGCGCCCAGAAGCGCCTTCCACGCTACACGCGCGGCCGCCAGCGCGTCCTCGTCACGCGCCTCGAACATCACCACGACCTCGGTCGCCTCGCCCTGCGCGAAGCGGGGCGCGTCGGCGGGGTTCAGCAGAACGCGCAAAGTCGCGCGGTTGGGCGTGTCGTCGGTCTCGGTGAGAAAGATCGGTTGGGTCGCGGGATCGCCGTCGCCCGCCGCGCCGTGCGGAACGAAGCTGTCCTCGCGATAGGTCCACAGCCGTTCGTTGAGCGCGTCGCGCTCGGCCACGTCGCGGGTCTGCACGACGACGCGTAGGCCCTTGCCCAGCGCCGCCTCCAGAAAATCCGGCAGCGCCGCGTCCAGACGCCGCCGCTCCAGATGATGGAAGCGGAATTCCGGCAGGCTATTGCTCCTGAACGATCACGAACGAACGGTCGATTTCGGTGAAGATCATGCCGAGCCCTACGCCGCCGGGCTCATGCTGCTCGGTCTTGCCCGCGAGATAGACGTCGCCACGCTGGCGCGAGGCGGAGAGATATTCGCGCGCCTCACCTTCAAGGCTCTTCGATACCGA
>JBBILJ010000110.1:2164-2389 GCA_037444945.1 Microcaldota archaeon
CGCCGTCCCACCCCAGCGCCGCCTTCATCGCCAGCGCCTGGAGCCGCTCGAACCCTTCGCTCGCGCGGCCTTTCATCGGCTCCAGCGCGTGGGCCTCGAAGCGAACGAACACGTCGCCCTGGCAGACCAGAGTGCCGTCGATGTCGGCGCGGGTCTGGATATCGAAATTCTGCGCCGTCGAATGAACGCGCGAAACCACGAGCGCGCGCGAATATTCGAAGCCGA
>JBBILJ010000111.1:0-2363 GCA_037444945.1 Microcaldota archaeon
GTAGTTGGCGGCCGATTTGTTCGAACAATTTTTGCAAGTCGTTTTTCGTGAATGCTTGCTTCATGTGAGAGCCCTCATTTTTTCGTAAAACTCGGCTTTCTGCCTCACGTCCGTCAGTTGGCTTTCAACGTTGAAGCGGGGGGCGAGTTTTTTGAGGCGTGACAAGTCCAGTTTCTTTTTGTTTTTGGTGTAAAAAACTTCGAGCAGGGGCAAGTCGGGTTGAAGTTCCGCCAAACGCAGGGCGTGAATGAAGCTTTCTTCCACGCTTAACTCGCGTTTTTTCGCGTCGAGGTTAAAAGAAAACCTTATATAGCGCGCGTTTTATAACTATTTTGTATTTTAAGCGACATGATTTAAAGTGGTTTTAGTGACTTTTGCGAAGAGCAAGGCCGGAAAAGTTTACAACGTTCTGCTGGAGCGCGAACCGAGAGTCCTCACAACCCAAGAAATCCGGGCCGCGTGCAAACGGCTCAACGTCGATTTTAACTCGGCCCTCATCGGTTTATCGCGAAACCACGCGCTTGAACCCCTCCTATTCAAAGGCGTCTACTATCTACGCGACCGCGACGAGTTGGCGCTGGGAACGATAAAAGAGGAGCCGTTGAACCTCGTCGCCCGCGCGTGCAGCCTCAAGCTGAAAAAGAACTGGTACTTCGGGTTGGCGACCGCCCTTCACCTCGCAGGCCTGTGGGAACAACAAACCCTCACGACCCTCACAGTGATGTCAAAAAAGCGGGTCGCTCGCCCGAAAAACAGCGTGGCGGGGATGGCAGTTGAATTCAGGCAGCTCTCGAACGTGCCTTTTGACGAGTTGGTGAAGCGAAAAGGCGTGTTGAGGTTTAGCGAACCCAGTCGCACCATTCTGGATTATGCGTACTTCAACGCGCGAAACAAGCAATCGCTCGAGCACGCCAAGACGATTTTCAAGGCGGTCGCCGAAAAGACGGGGGGCAAGAAAAAACTCGCGGAAAAAGCCAAACCCTTAATCCATAAATACCCCGGCTTGTACGCGATTCTTCTGGAGCACTTCTTCCAAGCGTGAGGCGCCATGAAGTACGATGCTGAAACCGTACGTCGATTCGCTGAATCGGTAGCGGCAGCCCGTCACCTGCCGGTTTCGCTGGTTGAAAAAGACGTTTGGCTCACCTACCTGCTTCGCGAAATTTATTCGCTTCCCGAATCCAAGTTTCTCGCGTTCAAGGGGGGAACCTGCCTCGTCAAAGCCTATTACGGGTATTATCGATTCAGTGAAGACATTGACTTGACGTGGACAGGAGGCAAAATCAGGGAACGTGACTTTCGAAAAAGAGTCATTCACAAAGTCATGGAAGAACTTAGCTTGCGCTGGTATCGCGACGAAAAAGTCAAGACGGGCATCGCGGGAACCCAGAGCGGCCGCGTCATGAATTATTTCTTTCTCGCTCCAGCCACACGTCCGATTAAACTCAAAGTCACCGTGGCGTTCAACGAGAAACTCGAATTCCCGCTCCACTCAATCAAACTCAAGACCGCGCTGCCCGTGGAGGAGCAGCGGGAAGCAGCCGCGCTCTACGGGTCGGTGGCGGAAGACTACTTTGCGCCCTCGGTCGCTTGGTGTTATTCGCTGGAAGAGATTGCGTGCGAAAAAATTCGCGCCATTCTTACGCGCAAGCAGCACGTTACGCGCTCGCGTGACATCGTCGACTTGAACAAGATAAGCGAGGATTTGGGTGGTTTGGATAAGGCGGCGCCACCGAAGGTCGTGAAAGCCAAACTGGTTCTCGCACTGAAAAACCCGTCCTACAAAAAGGAGTTTGAACGAACGACGCAGAACTTAGTTCAACACCTCAAAGAGTTGGCTGCACAAGCGCGGTTGGACCCCATTTTCGTTGAAAAACCCGATTTTACCGAGTTAAACCGCTTTTCGAAAGAACTAGCAGACCACCTTACCCGCAAAATCCTTTAATGCTTAAAGTCGGTCAGTTCGTTCTTGAACGCGTCGACGCCGGAGGCGGTGGGAAAGAAACTGATATGGTTTTTGAATGCGCCGAAGTGCACCAGATTGCCGTTGAGTCGAAAAGTGGGGATTCGATAACGAATGGTTTCTTGCGCTCGGGGCGCTGCCTTTCGAATCGTTCGGCGCAACTCCCTTAAGCGGGTTTGCGCGTTCGTCGGAGCCGCCGCGATGTACTCGTCAATGGTGGTGAACGCCTTCATCACAACCCTAACGGGGAATCGCCAATTATAAGTTTTTTTCTAGCAATCTTTTTTGCTTGTTTCGGACTCGTTATAAATGAAAAACGCGTCTACGTGGACGGCACACGTGAAGTTGTAGAAAAAAAAAGAGGGGGGGATGGGTGAATGAAGAATTATTCCGCGAAAAG
>JBBILJ010000112.1:0-2341 GCA_037444945.1 Microcaldota archaeon
CCTTCGCGAATGCGCCCTTCTCGTGGCAAAAATCGTTCTACATGTCGACGATGATGACGGCAGCGCGGCCCGCGCGCGGCTCCTCCTGCGTTTTTGAAGGCCCAGGTTTTCTCTTCATTTCCATCGCTAGTTACCTTCTCGTTTTCTTGGTGGGTTCGGGCTTACCGTACGCGGTAGTTGAATTTCTTTTCGTATTCCTTGTGAGCGAACCACTCGAGGAGGATGGAGACGATTTCGACCTTGCTGCCCTTGAGCGTATAAATCAAGCGCCAGCCATTCGGCAAGTCATACTTTCGCAAGTTGTCAATGGAAAAGTGGCGCACGTAATCGCGAGGCCACAGCCGCCGCGGGACGGCTACGCCGACGAACGGGTTCTCCTTCAAATCCGAAATGGCTCGGTCGAGAAACCCTGCGAGCTGGCGTTCCTCAAATCGGCCCGCGCGAAGTTCGTGATAAGCTTGCAGGACGGACTCATCGCCAAAAGCGACCCGTTTGACGCGCTTATCGTTCACGCCATCACCAGGCCCTTGCGCTTGAGTTCCTCAACTCGTTCTGGGTCCCACAGCCAGGTGATGGTTTTGTTCTTCTCGACGTGAATCTTTCCCGAATAATCCAGGTAGTCGAGGATTGTGGTGAACGTCGTCCACATCACTTTCTTCGGCAAGCCCCGCCAAATCTCGGTAATCGTCTTGTCACTACGGTGCTTGTAGAGGGCCTTCTCCACCATCAGCACCGTGTCCAACCGCGGGTAGCGGTCCAGGTTTTTTGGCTTGAATGTCTGCAACGCCACGCTTTCCATAAGCATCAACCGATAAATTTATCGATTGATATATTAATAAGCCTTTGCCCGTTCTTTACCTTCCAGCCTCCTCACGCTTCCCCCCCGCGGCCTTTTGTTGCGTTCTCGTCTCTTTCCTAGCGACGTTTTTTTCGCGCCCCCTCTTTTTTCGTTTTCTTGGTGGGTTCGGGCTCGCCGACGAGGAGCGTTACGCGGTCGCCGTCTTTGAGCGTGACGCGTACGCGAGGGGAAGAGGAGGGCGGCGGGCTCGCGGCGGCGCTTGGTTTCGAGGATGCAGGGCGTGAGGCGAAACCCGCCGAGGGAGCGGCGGCCTTGCGTGAAGTCCACTATGCGGTGCGGTGCGGTGGCGCGAAGTTCGTCGAGAACGGTTTGGCTGTCGCTGTCGACGAGAATGTTGAAAGTGCCGGGGTAGGGGTGGAATCCGACGAGTTCTTCGATGCGTTTTTGGTAGCCCGGCATGGATAAGTAGAGGCTGCCTTTTCCGACGCCCGTGCTCACGATGCCTTCGAGTCGGACCATGCACTCGGTAAGGAAGCGCGGAAGTAAAAAATGATTGGCTTAGAAGAGGGGAGGCACGGCGCCGACGAGGACGAGCATGACGACGCAGATGAGGGCGAGCGTGAACATTTCCTCGCCAAAAACCGTTCCAAGAGCGCTGAAGATGGCCCACGCGAACACGGCGTACAAGGCGAGTTGGAGTGCGCCCGAGCCGCTCCACAGCATGGAGTTAAGGGCGGCGAACGGCACGTAGACGAGGGCGGCGAACCCGTTCACGACGGGGGAGTCCCAGAACACAGTACCGCTGCCGTGCGCGAAAATGAAGAGTAGCACGATGAGGAACATGACGGCGGCGACTTCTTTCGGGTAAGCCATTTCTTTTGACCTTCGGTGCGCCAACGCGAAACCCAATCGCCAAGCGCCTATTTTGTAACCACTCGACGGTTGTAATTAGCGGAATTTCCAGGTATTTATTTCTTGCTTTTCGGCTTCGCTCTGGGTTTGGCGCCCGTTTTACGCCTTGCAGCGCCCGCGCTCAGGCGCTCCAAACGATTTTAAACGGCGTGCGGGCTATTCTTCTTGCATGGACCCGACTCTCGCCCTCGCCGCGCTCAATGCTTTCCCCTCTCTTGGCGCGCTCGCGCCCGTCGCGTTTCTCGATTTTTTTGATGACTTCGGCCTCGTCGTCCTCATCCTCGTCTTCTTCGCGCTCTACCGTTACATGGCGGGATTCATCGACAACCCGCTGCTAGCGATTCTCGTCACGGTCGTCATCGTTACCCTCCTCGTCGTCCCCTATGACTGGTTCAAGTACCTCCTCTTCGTCGTCGTCTTCATGTTCGGTTTCTGGGGCAACGTGAGGCCGTGGCAGTGGTGATGAAAAGTATGCGTCTCACTCACCGCCGCGGCGTCGTCGACTTCACTTTTTTGCTCCTCATGGCGCTCATGGTGTTCGCCATCCAGAGCGGTATCCCCCTCTTGGCGGCCGCCATCTTCGTTATCGCGCTCGTGGTGGTCGTTCTTACCGCGTGCGCGCCAGCGCCG
>JBBILJ010000113.1:0-1650 GCA_037444945.1 Microcaldota archaeon
GCGCGACGGGCAAAATCGCCTTCTTAACACTCAACGTGCACGTCGCCGCCTACCCCGCCATCCTCATCTACCCGTACTACCCGCAGCCCGCGTATGTGGCCGTGCTGCGTTTTATTTTCAACCACGCGCAAGGCACGCGGACACCCGCCGTCTTCATCTACCCCGCCTAGCAAAACCCCCGGCACGAGGGGGCGGGCGCGTGTTGCGCCTTGTTTTGAAGCCCTTTTATTCCATCCTGCGCCAATGACTGTGATTCGTTTCCTATCCTGGCTCGCGATCGAGGCGGGTTGAAGAGTATTATGGCTGAAAAAAGCAAGGAACTGCACGATTTGAAGAAACAAATCGAGTTCCTTCGCGGAATGCGCGGTCGCGGCACCGAACTTATTACGCAGTATATTTCACCCAATTACCCGGTGAGTGAAATCACGGCGCGCCTGCGCGACGAGTACGGGCAAGCCTCCAACATTAAGAGCGCCACGACGCGCAAAAACGTGCAGAGTGCGATTGAGAAAATCCTGCATTTTCTCAAAGGCGTACAAAAACCTCCCGAAAAGGGAATCGCGGTTTTTTGCGGTAACATCAGTGAAACCGAAGGGAAAACCGACATTCAGCTTTACTCCGTCGTGCCCCCCGTCCCCTTGAAAACACAGTTCTACCGCTGCGAGTCCACCTTTGTCCTTGAACCCTTAGAAGAAATGCTCGAGCAAACCGGCACTTACGGTCTCGTTGTTTTGGACGGCAAGGAAGCCACCGTCGCGGTGCTGCGTGGCACCCAAACCCACGTCATCAAAAAACTCCACTCCACCGCGCACCAAAAAGTCCACAAAGGAGGTCAATGCGTCCACGAAGACGCGGTTGTTCTACTTTCTTCGAGCGAACGCGTTCCCATCAAAAGCGTTCTGGAAGGCGCGATGCTTGCTTCGTCTTCGCGCGGAGAAAAATTCGTTTCAGCGGGAACCTGTCAAGAGGTTTATCGAAAGCGGGTGCTTCGCGCCCTGCGCCTCGTCACCGAACACACCCAACTCGTCCTTTCACCAGAACACCGCGTGTTTACCGTGGGCAGCCACTCTAAAATGCTGGTGGACGCAGAACTCCTCCAACCCGGAAAAAAACTCTTCCTGCACCCCTCTTACGCGGGTTCCGCCTCGAACCGAATAGTTAAGGACAAACTCTTGAGGGTTGAAGAAATCGATGTCCCCGACAGCTATTTTATGGATTTATCAGTCTCCCCGAACCAAGCCTACTTTGCTAACGGTCTTTTGGTTCACAACAGTGCGGCTCGTTATCAGCGGATTCATGAAGAGGTCGTGGAGGTGTACTATAAGCGCGTCGGGGAGGCGATGGACGCTTTCGTGGGTTTGAAGAATTTTCAAGGCGTCGTTATTGGCGGCCCCGGCCCCGCGAAGGACGACTTCGCGAAACTTCACCCGTTTAATTATCAACTCAAAGTCTTAGGCGTCGTCGACACGGGTTACACGGACGAATTCGGCTTACGCGAACTCCTCGAAAAGAGCAGCGACATCCTTGCCGAGCAAGAATCCATTGTGGAGAAAAAGCTTGTCGACGAATTCATGCGCGAAGTCACCACCGGCGGCCTCGCCACGTACGGTTACGCGGAAATCAAGGCCGCCCTTGACGCCAACAAAGTCG
>JBBILJ010000113.1:1660-2305 GCA_037444945.1 Microcaldota archaeon
CCTCGTCTCAGACGGCTTCTCGCTCACTCGTTTCACGCTTCAATGCGGCAAGTGCGGCACCGTCACGGAACGGCTCGCGCCCGTCGAGGACGAGCACAAACTCACCGAAAAACCGCACTCGTGCGGCGGCTTTTACTCCGTGAAAGCGACGGAAGACCTCGCGGAAGGTCTCGTCGGTGAGGCTGAAACCCGCAACGTGCCCGTGTTCGTGATTTCCCTCGACACGGCTGAAGGCGCTTCTTTCGCCGCCACCTTCGGCGGCGTCGGCGCCTCGCAGGTGGGTTTCCCGCTGCAGGATTGGGCGCAGCTCGACGAGTACCTGGCACGCATCCCCGACCCGGCTGCGCCTGGGCGCTTCGACGCCACCAAGCCGCTGCTGGCCGAGCACGGCGCGACCAAGTACACCTTCGGCTATATCCACCTGGCGCTGTTCGAACGCCTGCACAGTCTGCGCGGCATGGCGAACGTGTTCATGGACTTCTACACCAACGAAGCCGAGGTGCGCCGGCTGCTCGACGCGCTGTGCGGCTACCTGCTCGGCATGATCCGCGGCTGGGCCAAAGTCGGCGTGGATGCCGTGTTCATGACCGACGACTGGGGCACGCAGCAGGCGCTGATGATCTCGCCCGGCATGTGGCGCGAGTA
>JBBILJ010000114.1:0-2261 GCA_037444945.1 Microcaldota archaeon
TTTGGAACGCGTTGAGGAACGCGTGCCGCACATTTTCACGCACTTCCCACACGCCCACAGGCACGCTATACTCGCGGCCAATTTCGCGAAACACCACCACGCGCGCCTGCCGCCCCAACTTTTTGAGTGCTTCCGCGGCTGCGAACCTTCCCGCGTAGTAGCCGCCACCCTCACTTTCCGCGTAATCGCTGCGCCCCTCGAAGGGCTCGTACTCGTGCTCGATACTCGGCGCTTGCGTGGAGTATGAGGATGGTTCCCAGCTCTCGAACTGCTCGTACTCAAACACGCCCGGCATCAAGAGAACCTCGAAGTGATTATACAAGTAGGTGGAAGAGTACACTCGAAACTCGGATAACGGCGGCGACTCCTTGACGGTTTGCAAGTAATAATCAGCGAGCATGCGGTCCATCGCCGTAATGCTCCGCCGCGTCGGCACGAGTTTGCGGTCCGCGCCGAGCACGCCCGCGCTCAACACTTTCTGTAAATAGTAGTAGTCAAAGCGCGGCGCCAACTCGGGAAGGGCTTCGCGAACCTTGAGTTTCTCCGCCACAACGGAGTCAATTTTTTTCGGCACCGAGGGGTTGTCGGCGAGCGTGAGTTTCTTAATTTCACCCGCGGGCCCCATGGGTTGCTCGCCGCCCGCGAACGCGAGTGAAACGCGCGGCGCGCGGCTAAACGCCATTTCCATGTCGACGCTGCCGCGGCTCATCGCAGTGAGTTGAACGTCTTCCACCATGCGGGACGAATCGCCCTTGACGGCGTGCTTCTGCCTTCCGAGCACGAGCGAGGTGCGCATCGCGACGATTTGCTCCAAGCTCGCCCCGAACCACTCCGCCGGGTTGTCGAGGAGGGGCGCGTCGGGGACGAGGGACACCATGGGTCCTACGTTGACGCGCGGGTACCCTTCGCGACCTACGAAAACGGAGGGCGGAGAAGGCCCGAAAAGCGCGTCCGGCAGCCTAGAGGGAAGCGGCTTGCCCGCTAATGCGCGCGAAAGGGAAGGCGAGAAGGATGAGCCCGGCTTGCGCTGGCGGTAAATCCCATACTCGGGCCACTCGAGTTGCAGCGCCGAAAAATCCATAATGCCAACCCGTTTGAAATCCTTGCGCAAAACGCAAGAGAGGGGTAAGCCTCATTTAAATACGGTCTTCCCCGGTTCACTGCTCCTCAAACAACTGCAGATGCTGAACTTTTTCAACCGAACTTTTGTCGATTTTTTGCAAAACATCGGAAAACGCGCGGTTCGTACCAACCCGAAAAAAACGGGAAAAAAACACGGTATTTAAACCCCGTTTGGATCCAAAAACCATCCCGAAACAACCGCCAAGCGAAGGCCAAATAACCAACCAAAAAACAACCCTCTTACAAGCCTCTTATTAGCATCATATAAGCCTTTTATCGACTCCTAGATGCCTTTTACAAGGCTCTTACGGCTTTCATTCGAGTCTCCGAAAAGTAGTGGAAGCAGGCCGTAAGTCTTTTATAAGTCACTTATCTATGTTGGTGGCTCTGAAAAGGACTTTCAGCGGGGCGTCACTGGTGGACTAAATTGGTGGAAATCTTCGAGGCAAAAGAACGCCTCCTCAAAGAACTCGGGTGGAACGAGAACCCATTCGTAAAAGACCTACGCTTCTACGACCGCGACTCCTTCCTCAAATACTACCACCCCTTCGAAGGCGAAGCACTCCTCGAAAAACTCGCCTTCGACGCGAAAGGCGTCCTTTTCTTAGGCCCCAAAGGCGTCGGCAAAACCTCCGCCCTCTACTTCGTAAAATACTCCCTCCCCGAAACCGAGTACAAAACCTCGTTTCTAAAAGAACCCGCCTCAACCCTCGTCGACCTCGCCGAAGCCATGGGTTACATTTCCCGCACCGGCCTCTTCAACCGCCTCTCCGAAAACCTGCTCGGCCGGCCGCGCGTGTCGCGCGAACAACTCGCGAACTGGATTCGCGGCGAGAAAAAGCGCGTCGTTCTATTTGTGGATGAGGCGCACCTCGAAAAAAACCCCGACATGTACATGGAGTTCAAGTATCTGCTCGACGACGTGCCGAACCTGCGAATCGTGTTCTCCGCCCTCGGCCGCGAACCCTTCCCCGACTCGCTCGTGCAACTCATCGGCACACACAACATCCTCTCCCGCAAACACTTCTCCAAGGATGAGATGCTGCAAATCATTAGCCACCGCATCAAGGCCGCCGGCGGAAACGGCTTGCAACCCTTCTCCAAGGACTATTTAGACGGCGTGCTGACCGAACAAAACC
>JBBILJ010000115.1:0-2258 GCA_037444945.1 Microcaldota archaeon
CGCGTGGATTATACCGAACAGCAAGGACAGCGAACACCCCCCAGCCTTGGTGAGTGCGGGGCAGGCGTATACCACTAAAATAATCAACGCGATCATGCAAAGCCCGGACTGGAATAGCACTGCGATATTCCTGGCCTGGGACGATTGGGGGGGATTTTACGACCACGTGGTGCCGCCAACCGTGGATCAGAACGGCTTGGGTTTACGCGTTCCCGGCTTAGTGATCAGCCCGTACGCTAAAGTCGGGTATATTGACAAACAAAATCTCAGCTTTGATGCTTACACGAAATTCATTGAAGACGATTTTCTTGGCGGGGAGCGGGTCAACCCCCAAACCGACGGGCGAGCAGACCCCAGACCCGATGTTCGAGAGAGTCTGCCACAGATCGGCGACCTAACGACGGATTTTGACTTCAATCAGGCACCCCGTCCACCCCTCATACTGGACCCGAACCCGAAAACAGACTTGAAATGAAAAATGAGGCTACCTGCTAACCGTTTACTTTTAGAGCGTCGTTTTAATACTCGCTCGACTTAGACGTTTTAGTCTTGCGTCGCGTCAGAGATGCGCGCGCCAAAAACCGAGGGCGAGGTTGAGTTCGAATGCGGGGAGAATCGCGGTTGGTGGCGGCGGCGGGCTTCCTCATCCTCGTGCCGTTGTCGCTCATTTTGACGGTTACACTCATAGACGCGCAAATGCTGCGCCCCCTCTCGGGGTTCGCGTTCGCGGACCTCGCCTGGTTTATCGTTGTTTTCCTCTTCTTCGCCGCGTTTTGGCTCGCGGGTGAGTGTTCGTCTGGTTGCGATCGAAACTTTGTTTTGCTCTGGTTCTTCGGCTCGCTGGTCCTCTACGTTTTAGTCCTCCTGGCCGTCAGCTGCCGCCTGCTCCCATCCGTATTCTGCCCCGTACACTTAATCCCCTGACTGCGACTCGAGAAGGGGAGATGTAGAGCGGCCTTTTGTGGTGGCCGCGCGTTTAGGGGCGCGAGCAAAATTAGGATTTCGTGAGGATGGCCGCCGCGATCGCGACGGCGCCGAGAGTTCGCGCGGCAGAGTAAAGCAGTTCGCTTTCATCGGGCAGCGAAAGGACACCGGCAAGATTGGCGCCGTTGAGGAGAAGCACGAGCGCGAAGAGCAGGGCGCCGCCCGCAAAGAAGGCGTGTCGTCGCTGTCGCGAGGTTCGGTAGATGGTGAGGGCGCGCACCGCGACGAGGGCGAACACGAAGGCCCCGATGGCGTGCATGACGCCACTGATTTCGAGGATGGGGTCCGCCATTTTTTTTAGCCACTGAGCGCGGCGTAGAGAAGGACGCCGCCGATGAGGTAGCCTGAGTCGAACGCGTGTATCCATGCGGGGATGTCGAAGCCCGTGGAGAACGAAACCCAGATCGAGTAGAGGACGCTGGCGGCACCGGCTGCGATGAAGAGAAAGCCGAGAGCGGCAAACTTGACCCACGGGCTTTTTGAGGCGCGGTATTGACGGTACGTAAAGTAGGTGCAGAGCACGTACGCAGCGAACTCGATAAGTCCGAGCACGAGGTTGGCGAGGGTTGCACTCATGACGTTTTCAGTGAAAACAGTCGCTCTTTTAAGGTTAGTCGAGGGCGTCAATCTTAAAGGTTGCTTGATTGTTTAGAACCGTGAGGCGAAGCACCGTGATTAAGGCCGCGATTTTTGATTTGGACGGCGTACTCATCGACTCGCGCGACTTGTGGTTCGGCGAGTGGGTGCTTGCCCTCAAGCCGTTCAAGTACCGCTTGTCGAGCCAAAAATTTATTGCGGGTTTCGGTTTGCGTAACCCCGAGTTCGTTACCTTCCTCGGTCTTAAACTGCCCGAGCGCGAACGCTTGAAACTGTCGGAGGAGGTGTACCGCGCCGTCATGAAGCGCGTGGAGCGAGACGGCGTTCCCGTTTTTCCTGACGCAGTTTCTCTCCTTCGCTCCCTCAAGCGGCGCGGCTACAAGGTCGGCGTCGCGACCGCGACCGATGAGCGCCTCGTCGCGGGCGAGCGTGAAGACCTGGCCCGCGTTGAGCCCCACGAGGACGGTGAGCAGCGGGCGGTCCGGCGTCGATGCGACGGCCGGGGCCGCGATGGCGATCTGCACGCCCTTGAGGGTCGGCGTGTCGTCGTCGTACCAGTTGGGGACCATGCTCGGCGCCGCCGGCGACTCGCCCGTCGGTTCCTGGCCGTCCGGACGGGACGACTGCGGCGTCTTGATCGGGACGACCTTCCGGAACTTCAGGGTGTGCGGATCGTC
>JBBILJ010000116.1:0-1867 GCA_037444945.1 Microcaldota archaeon
GACGGCGCCGCGATGACGATGTTGCTGGGTTCGTTCCATCTGCCGTTCATGGGCTATGTCGCGATCCTGGGGGTCTGCGTGGCGCTGGTGGCGATGGCGGCGGTGTTCTCGCGCCGGGTGGCGGCGACGCAATTGCGGGTTTACTATTAGAAGGGGCCGCGATGGTCGCGCTGCGTTCGCTGGTGTTCAACGTCGCGTTCTACGTCAACGTGATCGTGCTGATGATCCTGGGCCTGCCAATGCTTCTGCTTGGAGCGCGCGGGGCGCGTCTCATGGCGCGGACATGGGGGTTCACGTCGCTCTGGTTGCTTGCGGTCATCTGCGGCCTGCGCGTCGAGTTCCGTGGCGAGGAGAACATTCCCTCGACCGGCTATATCCTCGCCTCCAAGCACCAATCGTTTCTGGAGACGTTCTCGCTCATCACCCGCACCCCCGATTTCGCGATCATCCTCAAGCGCTCGCTGCTGCGCATTCCCCTGTTCGGCCAATATCTGGCTATGAGCGGCGTCATCGGGATCGACCGTTCGAAGGGGCGAACGGCCATGCAGCAACTTGTCGATCAGGCGGTTCCGATCCTCAAGGCCGGGCGGCAGGTCTATATCTACCCCGAGGGCACGCGCCGAAAGCCGGGCGCGCCGCCGCAATACAAGAAGGGCGTCGCCATCCTCTACGAGGAGACCGGCGCGCCGTGCCTGCCAGTGGCGCTCAACACCGGCGTGTTCTGGGGTCGCGACAGTTTTTTGAAACGCCCCGGCGTAGCCGTGATCGAGTTCCTGCCCATCATCCCCGGCGGGATGGAGCGCGAGGCGTTTTTCGAGCGGTTGCAGAGCGATATCGAGACGGCGTCGAACCGGCTGCTGCAAGAGGCCGGGTTCCGGGGACGCGAGGGGGCGTCGCAATAGTCCTCACGATGCGCCGTGCAAGCGCGGGCCGAAGCGGAAGAGCGGGACGGAGTTAAGGGATTTGATATGGCGTCCCCGTAATTCCGTAATTCCCGTCCTCGTAGTTCGTCGCCGGATTTAGTTGGGTATCGGCAATGGCATAGAACCTAAGCTAACGAGTTCGACGTGAGGGCGGAGCGCCAATAATCTTGGCATTCTTATCCCCCCGCGTCATCGCTGCCGCATCATTGATGTCGTCTACTACCAAGTATTTAGGCGCAGATTTTGTAACAGTTGTGGTTTCATTATATCGAGAATTCCAATAAAAATCGAATTCGTCATCTTCTCCGATCTTTTCCCATCCGAAAAAAGAAAG
Organism: Microcaldota archaeon; assembly: GCA_037444945.1. Classification (GTDB taxonomy): domain Archaea; phylum Micrarchaeota; class Micrarchaeia; order Norongarragalinales; family JBBILJ01; genus JBBILJ01. The sequence continues at coordinate 1,258 of JBBILJ010000116.1, forward strand.
TTCATCGTCATCTAGATGAGATATTTCGACAATGTAGGCCATGTTTCACCAAGAAATCACGCCGCACAAAGTTCCTCGGTTTCAAAAGCTGGGCTTATAACCAAAGTTTCATTAGAAGCGATGCCAAGAACGAGATGTTTTCTTTCGTCGTGGAATCGCAAAGCCCTTTCTGCTTTTGCAAGCGCCTCATCCCTAGTTGACGCACTTACGCAGAACCGAGGCGTGTCAACGCACGCCGCCAAGAACAGAGAGTCCTCGATTTTCGCTATGTGGATTCGGACAGAGACGGTCATGGCAATAACCTCCGAAGAGTGTTGCGGCGCGCCCCTTCGCAGAGCTTATAAAGTTATATGGGCGACCCATAAGGATACGTCCACGATTTAGAATCCCGCCTTTTGAAGCGTCAAATGCGACGCCGGGTTCGAAGCGAGTACCCTTCGCCATCTAAGTGCGAAAAGACATCCTTCTGCCTCCACAAAATCGTTCCTACATACTTTGAAGGGTCGGTTGGAGGCAGGTCAAAACCCTGTCGTGTCAATACCTTCACTAACTCCCCTCGCGTCATTGGTCGCCCCGAAGTGGCAAGAATTTGTTCCACGGCTCTTGCGAT
>JBBILJ010000116.1:1877-2164 GCA_037444945.1 Microcaldota archaeon
TCCTCGTGGCTTTTTACCCGCCTCAAATTCTGCTTCAGGCATATCGTTGGATTCACGCCTTAACCTCGGTCTGCGTTGGTAGAAAGCAATAAGCCGCTCTACCTCGGCCAACTCTTCCCGAAGTTCGTCACGCCTTTTCAACGCCTTATCTAAAAGTGATGTACTCAACCTAGTTCCCGCATTTTCCCACTCAAAGCCTAAGCGGAAGAAGCGACTCACGCAATATTTTAGGATTCGTTAACCATATTTATGGTTAACGAATCCTTTTTTAAGCCGGTCGCAAAGCC
>JBBILJ010000117.1:0-2096 GCA_037444945.1 Microcaldota archaeon
TTTTTTTGGGGGGCTTTGGGCTTGAAGGGAACTTCGATGCTAATTGGCGTGATTTCGGATAACTCGACTTTGAGGGCTTGAAAACGCGACTCGGTTTGGGGAACTTCAACGGGTTTGGGAACCAACGGACCTTCGTGTTTTGGCTCGACGGGCTTTTCAGCGCGGGTTTCCTCTGAAACTTGGGGGGCTGGAGCGGCAAGCTGGGGGGGTTTGGCGGGCGAAGGCGTTGCAGCAATGCCGGCCTTGATTTCTGCGCGCGCGGGCTGCAGGTGCGCGTCGGTGGCGGCGTGCGTTTTCGCGAAGAGGGACGTCAGTGAGTCGAACAAGCCTTTGCGGGGTGCCGCCTTGTTTTTTTCAGTTGTTTTGTCGTCCGCCAAGAGTGAAAGCGCCTGATTTTAGTTGAACCAAAAGCGTGTAGTGAGGAAGAGTAACAAAGGCCGCGTCAGGGTTTGGGCGCGCTTTTCGCGCGCCGGTCGCGCTGAATGCCTTCAATCAACGCGTCAATGCGTTTAAGGTCGTCCTCCACGTTCCCCGACGGCTCCGGCGCCGACGACTGCGCCGGGAGGGAAGCGGGTTGAGGAGTTGGAGTGGATTCGGATGACGCGGAAGGCTGAAGAGCGGGCTTGGGGACTTCGGGGGCTGGGGCGCTTTCTTTGCCGGTCGTGGAACCTTTGATGACTTCGAAGTGAAAATCGGCTTCCGCTTCGTTTTCTACTTCGGCGGGCGGCTTTTCGATGGCTTTCACGTTGCGCCACGCCATTTTGAGGACGATGAATGCCAGCAAGGCGAGAAATGGGAGGGCGAGGGGCACCACGTTAAACATCGGGCTGCCGATGCCGAACACGGCGCGCCAACCCGACACAAAAAGTGAGTCGAGGGCGATGGCGAGCACGACGAGCGAGGCGCCGATGATGGCGCTCATGCCGAGGCGTTGCTCGCGTGAGAGGTTCTTGACGGGGTACGCGTAGCGGAGGAGGAGGTAGCCGAGCGCCACGCTTCCCAGCACGGCGTATCCGTAGTAGACGAGCACGGAAACAATGGGGAGAATCGCGTCCGCCACGAAAACCACGCACTCCAGTGAGTTCAACGCGCGCGAGGAGGAAAGGAGAACGCGGGGGCGCATTAAAAACATTCGGCTTTTCGCCGCCTCAGCCTGCCGCCCGAAACTTCTTTAAAGAGCCCAACCGTTCCGATTAGTCATGGCTGACATCATTTCCCAGCTCCCCTTCCTCTTCATCGCCTCCCTCATCGCCAGCGTGCTCCTCTTCCCCTTAGTGTTCGTGCTCTCTTTCGTGTACGACGGCCTCGCCGAGCGTTATAAGAAAACCCCCAAATTCATCATCATGTACGCCCTCACTCTCGTCGGCGCCTTCATTGCGCTCTTTTTGCTTAATGCGTACCTCGAATACACGCTCCCCCAAATCGCGGCCGCCGCCACCTCGCCCTGACTGGTCCACACCCTCCTTCTTCGCGCCCCTCTCGCCCTCTTCATTCCTCATTCTTTCGGGCACCGTTTTCGCGCAGTATTTAAACCCCGAAACGCGATAGTTTGAGTATATGCACCAACCCTTCGCTGCCCTCGTCATCAGCCTCCTTTTCTTCACCGTGTTGGCGCCCGCCGTCATCGCGGGCGACGCGTCCGTTCCCGCCCAAACACTTCACTCACTAAGCTTCGCCGCGGCGCCTCAAACGCCGCAAACCCCGCAGCAAACCACTCAAACTCCAAGCGGCACCACGGGCTCACTGGCAACGGGCTTTGTGTGCGATGGCGTCACGGTGGATGAAGCGAGTAACCGCGACGTCAACGTCTTGTGGAGTATGGGGCGCAATTTTCAAGCCGACGAAATCAACAGCCTCGACCCCAGCAAACTCAAAGACAACAAAGTCGGCCAAGTGCCCGTCGTGAACAATATTATTAACGTCGGCGGGCAGGGTCAGGCCGCCATTACTGTCGCGCAAGCAGCGGGCGTTCTCGGCGTGAACGCCGACACGCTCGCCAAATCGTACCGACCGCCGAAAAAAACAACGGACTCGCTCACGGAAGCTGAAATGAACGCGCTGATTAGCAACAATAAGAACAAGCCGAACATTGCGAC
>JBBILJ010000118.1:0-790 GCA_037444945.1 Microcaldota archaeon
CGCGCGCGTGTGCTTCGGCTCCCTCCCCCCCGTCTTCAACGCCTCGACGGCGCACCAAATCGCGGAACAACTCCGCTTCATTGCAGCGCAACCGGCCGCCGCGGCCGCGCGCGCCCGCGCGGGGCGCAAGTGGGTGGAGCGCGCGATGGACGCGAAAGCCATTTCGCGCAAACTCCTCGCCGCCTACCGCGAAGTCATCGCGGAACACGCCAAAACAAAGCCATGAACGCCCTACAGCCCGACCGGCGCGCGAGCGTGCTCGTAACGGGAGCGGACGGCTTCCTCGGCGGCGCGGCGGCGCGGCGCCTCGCCGCCCTCGGCTACCGCGTGCGCGCCCTCAGCCTCACCCTGCCCAACATCGCGGGCGCGGAGTGGACGCGCCTCGAACTCCCAAGCGTCCCCCGCCTGCGGGGCCCCTTCACGGCCGCGTTCCACTTCGCCGCCATCGCGGACGCCGCGTACTGCCGCGAGCACCCCGAAAAAGCCTTCGCGGTGAACGTGGAGGGGACGCGCGCGCTCGCCGAGGAGCTCTCCCGCGCGGGCTGCGCCGCGCTCTTTTACGCGTCCACGGGCGGCGTCTACAAGCCCGGCCCGCGGCCCTTCACGGAGCAAAGCCCGGTGGAGCCGGACGGGGTTTACCCGCGAACCAAGCACGAGGGCGAACTCGCGTGCGCGGCCGCCGACGGGGGGATGCGCGTCGCAATCGGGCGCTTCTTCTTCCCCTACGGGCCGACTTCGCCGCCGAGGCAACTGATTCCCGCGACCGCGGCCCGCGTCCTGCGGGTGACCG
>JBBILJ010000118.1:815-2090 GCA_037444945.1 Microcaldota archaeon
CCAAACTCAACCCCGTCTTCGTCGGGGACGCCGTCGAAGCCGCACTCCGCCTCGCGCTCACCCCCCAACAAACCCAACCCCGCACTACGCGCGCCAACTCCGCGCTCGTCGCGAACATTGCGGGCCCCCAAACGGTGAGTTTTAAGTGCTTGGCGTCTCTAATCGGTGAATGCGTGGGGCGCAAGCCCGTTTTTGCGCCGCCGTCAGCAGCCGTCACGAACTGGGTGGGGCGCACCCAAACCCTGCAAAAGCTGGCGGGATTCAAGCCCCGCACAACGCTGCCCGAAGGGTTGGCACGCTGCGGTTTCGGGAGGACTCATATTCATGGTTGAACGGACACTCGTCACGGGCGGCGCCGGCTTCATCGGCAGCTTCGTCGTCGAGGAACTGCTCCGCCGCGGCCAGCGCGTCACCGTGCTCGACAACTACCGCTCGGGCAGCCCGGCGAACCTCGAAGCCGCGAAAAAGCTCGGCGGCCTTCAAGTCATTGAAGGCGACATCCGCAGCGCGAGCGCGCTCGACAAAGCCCTCAAAGGCGTCTCGGCGGTCTATCATTTGGCGGTCGAGCCCCTCACCATCGGCCTCGAGGACCCGTTCCTCATCGACTCCGTGAACAGCACGGGCACCCTTGCCACGCTCTACGCTGCGCACCGCGCGGGCGTGCAGCGCTTCAACTACATCTCCTCGAGCGAAGTGTACGGCACGTTTATGCACTTCCCCATGAACGAGGACCACCCCCGCCTCCCGCGCACCGTGTACGCGGCCTCCAAGCTCGCCGGCGAAGCCTACACGCTCTCGTACTCGAACTGCTACGGCCTCCCCTACTCCATCATTCGCCCCTTCAACGCGTACGGGCCGCGGCACCGCGACGACGGGTACTGCGCCGTCATCTTCAAGTTCCTCCAAAACCTCTCGCGCGGCAAGCCCCCCGTCATTTACGGGGACGGCAAGCAGACGCGCGACATGTCGTACGTGGAGGACACGGCGCGCGGCATCGTGATGGCGGGCGAAAGCCCCAAGATGGTGAACGAGACCGTCAACATCGGGACGGGCCGCGAAGTATCCGTCAACGAGGTCGCGGACGCCGTCATGGACGCGTACGGCAAGCGTTTCCAGCCCGTGCACGAGGCGGAGCGCCCCGGCGACGTGCGCCGCCACCTCGCCGGCATCGCGAAAGCCCAAAAACTCTTCGGCTACAAGCCCGAGCACTCCTTCGAGGACGGCGTCAAAAAAACCGTTGAATGGTACAAGAAGACGCATCGCTGAGGAGATGCG
>JBBILJ010000119.1:0-2059 GCA_037444945.1 Microcaldota archaeon
CGCACTACGCGATTGACATCAAGACGGGTGATCCCGAGCCGATTCCATCTCAACCGGAGGCGGGACAGTTTGAGCCAGCGGACTCGATCGACAAGCTCCAGTTGAAACTAATGAGCCTCGACGCGGCGAAAACAACACGCATCGCCCCTTCCAAAAGACGGGGTGATTTGCGACGCGAGTTAGTGGCCTTCTTCAACGCGTGCGGCTACGGCGCGGTCGAGGTTGACGAAGCGGGGAAGAAGCACTTTCGAGCTTTCTGGAAGGAAGACGACGTGACGGACGCGGTCGTCGAGCGGTGGAAAATCTACCGCGACATCACGATCAAAATGGCGAAGGTCCCTTGGTATCGGTGGGCGGACAAAATTGCAAGCGTTGATTGGCAGCCGGCCAAGAAGTTTCCAGAGGACGTAGTGGATCGGGCCACGCGGGCATTCATTTCAGGGGTTCCAGCCGTACTTCGGCTTGATTCGGTACTTCATGAGGGAAGTTACGATATCCGCCCCACGCTGAAGGCGGAACTCGAAATCCGCGATCCGCTCGATGCGATCTGGATCAATATTCAGCTCGACAAGTTTGAAGGAATCGCGTTTCAGCAGTGCGAGTCTCGGTCCTGTCGGAAGTTCTTTGGACTCCCCTGGCGGGGGGACGGGCGCCGAAAGCGTCGGCAATATTGTGATGCCCGTTGCGCGAGCCGCGAACAGAAGGCCCGTGAGAAGGATGCCCTCGACAAGAAATGTATGGAGTACGCCAAGCGCGCCGAGACGGAGTATCGCCGAATGCAGCCAAAACCTGAAAACCGAAGCAAAGAGATTGCGCGATTAGTAAAGGAAAGTTGGCCCGAGTTCTCGCGAACGCAGAACTGGATTACGACGAACTTACCTGAGAAAGGAAGAAAAAAGTGATGTTGACCGATCTACTGATCATTTTGTTTTGCTCGCTCGGTTGGGCGGCGATGCGCGAGCGGCGTGTACCACTGACACCGAGAACCACCCTCGATGCGCTGGGCATCGAGATACGCGACGCGCGGGGCGCACCTGGTGCGTCCGCCAAACGGACGACCAAACTAGGGGGAAGGGAAGAATGACGAGAAAAAGCGAAGAGAAGAATCCCCGAGGCGTATTTGAAAGGCCGAGGGGCAGTGGCGTTTGGTGGATCAACTATTTCGACAGTGTCGGGCGGAGGCACCGGGAACGGGTAGGGAGCAAGGCCCGCGCCATCCGCCTGCGCGAGATTCGGAAGGGACAGGCGGCGGAAGGGAAGAAGTTCCCCGAAAACTTGCGCGTCGTGGTGCGGGTCGAGGACCTCGCGCCCGCCTTCCTGCGGGACTATGAACTGAACGGAAAGAAGTCCCACGACTCGGCGAGGCGACGGTGGGAGAAGCACCTGGCGCCGTTCTTCGGCAAGTTGCCGGTGGACTCGGTGGGCACGCGGCAGGTGGACGATTACATCGACCGGCGAAGAGCGGAGGGTGCGGGAAACGCGACGATCAATCGCGAACTGGCGGCGCTAAAGCGCATGTACCATTTGGGCCGCCGAAGCCGTCCGCCACAGGTCCGCGAAGTTCCGCCGATGCCGAAGTTGAAGGAACCGCCGCCGCGCACCGGCTTCGTCGAGGATGCCGAGTACGATCAGCTACAGCATCACGCGAAGGAAACGTGGTTGAAGGCGATCCTCGCGATTGCCTACACCTTCGGATGCCGACGCGGCGAGATGCTTGAACTTCGAGTCGGGCAGGTGGACCTTTTCCATCGCACCATCCGGCTGCTCGCGGGCGAGACAAAGAACGATGATGGGCGCGTAATAAAGACGACGGACGAGGTCCACGCCTTACTGACAAAGTGCGTGCGGGGCAAAGAGGACGACGATTACGTGTTCACTCGCGGCAAGAATCCCGTCCTCAACTTTCGGGGCGCGTGGTACGTACTGTGCGAACGAGCCGGCCTGGGCGAGTGGGTGAAGGGCGACGACAAGAAGTTACATTGGGAAGGATTGATCTTCCATGACCTGCGCCGCTCGGCGGTGCGGAACATGGTGCGGCGCGGTGTGTCCGAGACGGTCG
>JBBILJ010000120.1:0-2054 GCA_037444945.1 Microcaldota archaeon
TTCAGCGCACCAACGAATACGCCCTCTGGCCCTTCGTCTCTCGCACGCGTCTGCCTCAGTTTGTTGGTCAATTTGCTCCCATCGAGATCGACGCGGACATTTCGCCGGGACGCAACATACAGCTGACCCCCTACGCTCTTTTCTCAAAGGACAGCTATCTCGACCCAAGCATCGGATTTCAGAATCAGTCTGAGCATCATCCCGGCCTCGACGCAAAGGCCGTCATTCACGATGCGCTCACCCTTGACATGACCGTGAACCCGGATTTCAGCGAGATTGGATCCGACGACCCGAAGGTCCAGGCGAACCAGCGATTCGAGGTCGTCTATCCTGAACGCCGGCCCTTCTTTCTGGAGAACGCTTCAATCTTCACCATGCCAGAGGAGCTCTTCTTTTCGCGGCGAATGATGACGCTCCTTTAACCAATCCGATGCAGTGACGATTGATGGGCGGACTGACGCTGACGACGAATTCTAAAAAGAAAAAAAAACAAAAATCGGAAACGGAGTCGGTCGCGCTAGCCGCTCCACTTGAGGTACGGCCGGCACGCGTCAGTGAGTTTGGTGCCGCCCGTTCCCAGAAAAGCGGAAATCGAGTATGTCGCGTCCTGGTTCGAGTCGTACTGGCAGGTGCGGTACGTTTTCATTGTGGCGGGGTCGATGTACACGTCCACGACTTCTTGACACGTCGTGCCGCAGTCGAGTTTCGCGTTCTGCATCCCCGAGGAAAGGTGGTCGAACGTGAAGCTCGCGTTCACCGTGTAACCCGTGTTCGTGTCGAGCACGTACTCACCACTCGGACCAGGGACGGGTTGGCCCGTCTTGACCGAGGTGAGCGAAATCGTGCAGCCCGGCGTCATGTTTTCGACGGGTCCGTGCTGGATGGGTCGGAGGCGCGGAGCGTGAAGTCGTGTTTTGCTTTCAAAGCCTTCTTTGGAGAGCGCGAGGCTCAAACTGCCCGTTGCAGGTGCGCCATCGAACATGACTTTTCCGCTTTCCGTGAGGTTGGTGGCGGAGTAGTTGCAGCCTGTGAGGGTGACGTTGACGCCGTCGAGGAGTTCGCCCGTGTCTGCGCTTTTCACAAAGACGGTGAAGGAGCCGCCGGCTGCGCCGCTTACCGCTCCGAAGAGGAGTAGTAGAACTATAAGGAGGAGAGCGAGAAGAAGGATACGGTAACGGGAAAACTCGAGACGCCGCGCTTCTCGAGTGGGTTCACCCAGTACTCGTACGCGGGAACGCCGCGCTCCTCGAGCCAGTCCAAGGCCTTGTAATATTTTCCTTCCAACCAAAAGTACGCTTTCTCCAAACGCGTAACCAGTTTTCTGAATGGATTGTTGTCAAGCATGATGGGCAACCTCGCGGCAAAAGGGATTCCAAAGCGGCGGCGAAGCCGTTTTTAGCCCTTAACTAATCGCTTTTTTAAACGCGCAGCTCGCGGCTAGAAAGAGGACTACTGTGAGCGAGACGACCGGAAAAATAGTGGCACCAACGGAGAACGTGAGGCGCGCGGATGGGGCGGCGGCGTTCAGCCACGTTCAGCTTGTTCGCCCGTTTCGCTGCCCTCGAAGACTTTGAGTAGAAGGCGCTGCCCCATGACAGAGAGGAACTGGATTTCCTTGCCCGCCTCGACGTCGCCCTTCATTTCGTCGGGAATCGTGACTTCGAAGGTCTCATACGACTCGAGGTCCATCAATTGCGCCGAGTTGCCGGTCACGCTCACGATTTGCGCGCGGCGGCGCTCCGTAATTGGTATTTCGACGTCCGCGTCGCTTGGCTTCATCAGCGTGTGCTTGACGCCGTCGAAGAGTCCCATCGCGGCTACGTTCATTTTCGCGGCGCCGTGCTTTCCGGGCTTGCTCTTATCGATGCTCACCACGCGACACGGCGCGTCGTCGATGAGGACGAACTTGCCGACCTTGAGGTCCCCCATGGAACCGAAAATCTTGTCCACCATACGAGCCAGTCACCTAAAAACCGAAAAGCGATTGGTCGTTTTAGCCGGCCATCATTAAAAACATGCGCTCACACTCTCTCTTCCCGCACCGTCCTCTGCCC
>JBBILJ010000121.1:0-2031 GCA_037444945.1 Microcaldota archaeon
GAAGCCTCGGTTACGCTTCTCACTTACTCGCCGACGGAGAAATAAAAATAATTTAAAGATTCTTTAAAAAATTGTGCTTTACTTGCTCAAGAAAAGAAGAGACAAATTGGTTAAAATAGTGAAGGGAAAATTAGTTTTCGGAAGGGTTTTATACTCCTCTAGGCTCAAAGGTTTCATGAAGAAAACCGCTTTCTTCGCGTTCTTAGCCTTATCCCTTCTTCTCATGGGTTGCGTTCAGTCTACTGGCAGGGCAGTCGTTGGGATTAAAGACCCCTCGCCAGACTTGGGTACTATCAGCAGTATCAAAGTCACCGTGGACAGCATTCAAGTACACGGGGCGACTCAAGGATGGGTCAACATCCCCCTGTCCGCTCCGAAGACGTATGACTTGCTTCAACTCCGGGCGAACGGCAAACAGGCCTTGCTCACGGACGTTCAACTCCAAGAGGGTTCCTACGACCAAATCCGCCTTCACATTTCTAAAGTCGTCGTGACGGATAACGGGGTTGAGTACGAGGCTAAACTCCCGTCGGGAGACTTGAAAATCAACGGCCAGTTCAACGTCCAAACGAATAAGACGTCCGCTGCTACTTTCGATTTTAAGGCTGGCGAGTCTATCCACAAGACGGGGAGTGGAAAGTACATTCTCACGCCCGTCGTGAGGCTCGAAACCCGCTCGAACGTGAACGTGAACGACCAGAACGAGACGGACGTGGACGAGCAAGGTGGCGAGATTAACACGAACACCACCGTCGGCATGGACGTTAACGGCAACGTCGGGGAAGGCCTGCAAATCCCCGCCAATGCTATGCTCGAAGTCCAAGACGGGAGCCACCTAGTTATTACTAATTTGGGAATAAATAGTAGTAATTAGTAGTTGGGGTTCGAGGGGGTTGAGGGTTCAGTAAGGCTTATATACTCTTCTCATTATTCCTTATAGTGATGGAAGTTCCTTTTTACCGCAAACTCGTCTTCGTTAACGGCAGCCTCTTCGTCAACATTCCAGCCGCCGTCGTCAAGTTCTACCACCTCGAGAGAGGCCAACCCGTAGAAATCTCTTCCACACTCGGAAAAAAAGGCGTCGAGTTAACATGCTTGATTCTGAAAAAATAAGCGACATGGAGTTACTACGCTGCTCGTACTGCTCCCACGCCACACTCGAAGTCTACCGCGTCAACAAAGAACTCTACGCGTACTGCCCAAACGCGAAGTGCCGCCACCGCGTCGAAATCCACGCCCTCGCGCAAAAAATCGAGCGCTTCGGTTTATCGAACCGCGAAAAACTCGACAAAGAGCAAGAATACATCGAAAAAATCCGCAAAGGACTCGGCACCGACGAAATCCGCGCCCAACTCCAAGAGGCCAAAGAATGAGTGTTTTACTCCCCCAAGTCAAAATCAAGGACGCCCCCATTTACCTCAAAATCCAAAACCAAAAAAGCGATTACGTCCTCAAAACCCGGGAAGTCCTCGCGCACGCCCAATTCCCCCAAACCAGCGGTGGAACGCGCTTAGGGTGGTTAAGCGTCATCAAGAACGAGGCGGGGGACTGGATTCCCGTCTCGCGATCCAAACTTTCAAGCGAGGAGGAAGAAATCCTCTCCAAAGTCGCGAAGGACTACATTTTGAGTTTGCCCGAGAAACCCGTCGTGAACGTGGAGGAAGAAAAAAGCGAGGTTGACCACTTGAAGGTGCGGGTGAGGGAGCTCGAAAAATTATTGCGAGAACGCCAACCCAAAAAAACCTCCAAGGAGAGTTTAGTTAAAACTAGCGGCGGTGTTCGCAGAACTAGGGAGGGATTAGACAGTGCGCGCTTATCTCCCCCCCCGATGGGGCTTCAAACCCCTAACCGCCATCAAGAACTCGTCAGTGTTCGTATGCCTCTCTCCGAAACCGTCCTCGAAGAACCAGCGGAAAACGAGGGCGAGCCGCCTGAGCCGGCGCCGAAAGAGGAAGCCCAAGTCGAAACCGAAGAGCCTAACGATAATGAAAGTAACGCGGCCCCGTTACCCTCGTTAGTGGAAAGGGAGGG